>CAKUYF010000076.1 GCA_934702115.1 uncultured Eubacteriales bacterium
TCAATTACGTAATCTCTAAGGTCTTCAATTGCTTTAAAAACTTCTTGTGCTTCTGGAGTGTAGAATATCACTACAGATTTATCTGGCTTAGCCTTGAAATGATTGTAAATTTCCGCGAGTATTGCTCCGATAGCTAATCCTCCTACACCAACTCCCACAATCTCTTTATCCACTTTATTTAAAATAGAATTAAAAATACCGCTTTGTTGCTTGACCTGTTTTTGAGTATCTACAGCTCCCGAGGACGTCATAACGCCACTCATTGCACTTAATGCTGAAAGCGTAGCTGCTACTCCTTTTTTAACATCTATTTTTCCTCCAGCCACTTCCTTTAGACTATCCTCAGAAATACTTTCTAATTCTGTTGATATTAAATAATTCACGTCTTCAACCATATCTTCATAGGTACCATCATAACCGTATTCTTTGCATATATCATAAACTTCTTCTACAGTTTCAGCTTCTTGAAATGATTCATACGCCGTTTTATCTAATTTAATTCTTTCTAGTGAATCCAGTAAACTTTTAATATCTTTTTCCATACTATTCTCTCCTTTTTTAACAACATTTGTTTTATTAATTACTTTGTTAAATTTTATAAAATTCTACACTATCCATTTTAACAAATAAATTATATAAAATCAATAAATCATGTGAAATAGAGGGTTGATTCATATTTTCTGTACTAGGAATATACTTTAAAATATAACTAATTTGAAATCTTATAGCCGATAAAAATGAGAATGGGCAGTTATACTTATTCAGATCGTCCTTTAATTCTGAACTATAATCACCTATAAATTCAAACTCCTTCTGAAATTCTGAATTCACTCTTTCTATTAATTTATTAAATTTAACGCATATTTTTTTAACTAAATCTACTAACTCTGTATCGTCACATGGATTATTCAAACCGTAAAGTCTATCAAATAAAACCATTAAACTCTGACTTTCGTTTAAATTCTTGCTAACGTAATTTTTAAAATTTTCAATCTCTTTAAAAACTTCTTGTGCTTCTGAAGTAAATAATCTTTCTTTAGAAGATACATTACTGTCATAAATTTTCATAAGTATTGCACCAAAAGTTAAGCATTCTAGACCAAATATTATATCACTCAAACTAGAAATATCATTACCATTTTGTTGAATATTGCTTTTCTTTTCAGCTTGTTTTTGAATATCATCTGTAGCTCCCGATACTGGCATGGATCCACCTATTATGCTAAGTAATGAAAGTACAGTTGCTACTCCTCTTTTTTTCTCTACTTTATTTAAGATATTTTTTAAATTCATTGATATTAACCCTTTCATTTTTTCGAACATATTTTTATAAACAACTTCACAGCTATATTTTGCGCATATTTTATTAAATTTTATTTGATAAATTTCTTATAAAGTTTATATCATATTTTATAATTCGTCAAGATTAACAAGCCACTACTGTCATCCTATATTTGGAATAATTTATAAAATTAACATGTAATCACTGATTTTAAGCCTAATTAAAACAAAAGCACATATCATCAATTTTTAGATGAATATGTACTCAATTTTCTTCAAAAATAAAATTCAATATGTAAATATGTAAACTCCTTACTTTATCTCTACTTTATCTCCTGCATCTATGCTTACAATTTCAACACTGCCTCTTTCTTTTAAAGGCGCTATACTCATATCTGAATTAACCTTTTCACTTACTAACCTTATATTTAATTGATCATTTCTATTTTTAAGATCATCTAATTCTTTAGAACTTATAGAAACTTGGTGCGAATATTCGGTTAATTTAGCTTGTCCGAAAATAAATCCTCCAACCGCTATTCCTGAAACAATTAACATACAAAAGCTTTTTGTTAATAATAAAATTTTCTCTTTAGCTTGTCTTTTTTTTCTTATTTCATCACTGGGTAAATTAAATATCCTTGCGGACTTTTCCTGTTTTGGCTCCTCGAATATTTCAAAATTATATGCTGCGTTTTTATACAATTAAACTCCAACTCCTAAAACTTGACCCCTTATAAGACTTTCTTGCATATTCGCATTTTAGCACTTCTACTTCTAAAATTCTTATCTAATTCCTCATTGGAAGCTATAATGGGCTTTTTATTTATTATCTTAACTTTTGGCTTTCTCCCACAAACACATATTGGAAACTCAGAAGGGCAAATACAACCCTTTGACCATTCTCCCATTTTCTGCTTTACAATCCTATCTTCCAAGGAATGGAAAGTTATTACTATCAAATTTGCACCCGTCTTTAAAATTTCCAGAGACTGATCAAGGCACTTGCTTAAATTTTCAAGCTCATTATTAACATAAATTCTTATAGCTTGAAATGTCTTCCTAGCAGGATGTCCTCCATGCCGCCTTGCTGCACAAGGAATCGAATTCGTTATAATTTCTGCCAATTCTAAAGTGGTTTCAATAGGTTTCTTAGCCCGTTTTTCAACTATTGAATTAGCAATTCGATTTGAAAATCTTTCTTCCCCATATTTATATATAATCCTACTAATTTCAGAGCCACTAAAAAAATTGACAACATCATACGCTGATTTCCCTTCCTTACTCATCCTCATATCGAGAGGAGCATTATATCGATAAGAGAATCCTCGCTCTGCGGTATCCAACTGATAAGATGATACCCCTATGTCAAGTACTATACCATTAACAGCTTCAATTTCTAAGTTATGTACTATATCTCTAATATTAGCAAAATTATCGTGCACTATATCTACATTAGAAAATTTCCTAAGTCTATTTTTACAAGCTTCAATCGCATCCGGATCTTGATCTATACATATTAATCTACCGCTATCTGAAAGCTTTGAAGCTATTTCGTAAGAAAGTCCTCCGCCTCCTGCTGTACCGTCAATATAAATTCCGTTTGGATCTATTTCTAGTGTAGAAATCGTTTCTTCTATGAGTACGGTTTTATGTTCAAATTTCAAATAATATCTTCTCCTATTTGGAAGATTAAGTGGAAACTGCCACGCCTACAATTATACTGCACTCACATATGTTAATTCAATCAAAATTATACATAAATTTATAACTTCATTAACATAATTAAAAAAAATTAAAATTATTAAAAAAAATGTGGATATTGTCATACCGACAAGTCTCCACATAAACCTAAATTATATCCTACTGCATTAGCTTCGTCTGTATCTATGTGCATAGAAAGTGAAAAATTATCATTCACCCTTAAAACTACATCTTCAAATATCAAAGATCTAAAATTACTTACTACTTTTACTTTACCTATTTGACCATCTTTGACACCTAAGGACTCGGCGTCCTTAAAATTCATATGTATATGACGCTTGGACACAATGACTCCTTTCCCAAGTAATACACTTCCCTCTGGACCTATAATTTCACATCCCGGCGTATCAGTTAAATTTCCCGACTCACGCACTTTACCCTCAATACCCAACTTAATGCAATCTGTAAGCGACACTTCAACTTGCGTTTCTTTACGACATGGCCCTAATACTATTACTCCCTTTATCTCTCCTTTAGGCCCTTTAACAGTTAGTCTTTCTTCACACGCAAATTGTCCAGGTTGAGAAAGATATTTTTTGATACTAAGCTTATAATTACTCCCAAATAATGAAATCATATCATTTTCAGACAAATGAATATGTCTAGCGGAAACTTCAATAGGTACTTTCATAAAATTAACGCTTACTCTAAATTTTAAGAGTAGCTTCCCTCCTTAAAAATTCATTTTACTTATTAATTTTTCATTTATATTTCCGTAAAAGCTACTGTCTTTTAAAGTTATAAACCTAGCTTTCAATGGAGATTGCCCAATTTCAATCCTTCCTCTCGAAGCAGTAAGCAAACACCTACTTCCGTCTACTAAAATACTAACCTTGGAATTTTCCTTAGGCACGTACTCTATAATTAAACTTTCATCAGAATTCATGATTACGCTTCTTGCTGCCAAAGAATGTGGGCAAATAGGTGTAACAATCATACATTTCATTTCAGGCTCAACTATCGGTCCTCCTGCTGAAAGAGAATAAGCGGTAGACCCCGTGGGTGTAGAAAGTATTATTCCATCCGCATAATAGCTTGAGATGCGCTCTGAGTTCTTTATTACTTCAAATCTCGCAACTTGAGACTCCGAACTTCGTGAAATTACTAAATCATTGAAAATAAAAAACTCTTTTGAAGAATTTAAAAGCCTAGCTTTTAACATTATTCTATTACTTAATTTATAATTTCCGTCTATTAGTTCTTTTAGTTTTTCAAAATTTTCACCTTGAAGACTTGCTAAAAAACCTAAATGACCACTATTAATTCCAAATATAGGTTTACCATACTGTGCACATAATTTAGCACAATGCATAATTGTGCCGTCTCCGCCAACAGCAATTACTATATTGCTTTTCTTTATTAACTCTTCAAAGCTTAAAACAAATTCTAAGTTTTTATAACTGAATTGTTCCTTGTAAGTCTCTATCATTAAAACTTTAGCACTTGTAGAATTAAATACGTCTAATGTATATTTGACTTTCCTAAATGTTTCAGGACTTTGAGCCTGAAATATAATCCCAAATTTCAAATTCCTATATCTCCTCATTACGCACTGGAATAAAACACAAATTACTTTAAAGCATATTAAAGACACATATG
>CAKUYF010000077.1 GCA_934702115.1 uncultured Eubacteriales bacterium
AGGGAAAATAGTTGAAGGAAAAGTAACAGGAATAACAAATTTTGGAGCATTTATAGAGCTAGAATCCGGAAAGACTGGTTTAGTGCATATATCTGAAGTTTCAAATAAATTTGTAAAAGAGATAAAGGACTATATAAAAGAAGGCGACATAGTAAAAGTTAAAATTGTAAACATAATGGACAATGGTAAAATTGAACTTTCTATGAAGCAAGCTGAAACTATAGCTAAACCTGTTGAAAAGAAAGCGTTTTTTGAAAGAAAAGCTAAAACTGCTGAGCAGATTGCAAACAAATTTGAAGATATGATTACAAAATTTAAAAAGTTAAGTGATGAAAAGCTGTCTGACTTTAAAAAGAAAACGGAATCTCGCCGTGGAAAAGGTCACCATAAAAGCGTTTAGAAATAAAGCTATATGAATATTATTTAATCAGAGGTATCGTACATATAAGTGCGACGCTCTGATTATTTTTGTTATAGATGCTTAAAATAGGTTAATCGTGTTAAATCTGTTGTAAACAATTTAAAATAGAGGTAAAATTAATACTATAGATAAAGCTTTAGTGGAGGAAAAATATGAAGATCAAATTTACTAAAATGCATGGTTGTGGCAACGACTATGTTTATATAAATTGTTTTAACCAAAAGATAGATGATCCAAATAAACTAAGCATTATTCTTTCAGATAGAAGATGCAGTATAGGTGGAGACGGCATAATACTTATTGAACCTTCAAACGTAGCCGATGCTAAAATGAGGATCTTTAATAAAGACGGCAGTGAAGGAAAAATGTGTGGAAATGGTATAAGATGCGTAGCTAAATATTTG
The DNA here is from genome assembly GCA_934702115.1 of uncultured Eubacteriales bacterium. Classification (GTDB taxonomy): domain Bacteria; phylum Bacillota; class Clostridia; order Oscillospirales; family Acutalibacteraceae; genus UMGS1491. Next base: position 826 of record CAKUYF010000077.1, read on the forward strand.
TATGATAATGGAATATGTAAAAGTAAAAAAGACATTAAGATTGAAACGCTAAGTGGAGTCAGAATATTAGAAATTTTAGAAAATAATAAAAATGAAGCTACTGTAAAAGTAAATATGGGAAAAGCAAGCCTTTCGCCTTCAAGTATTCCGATGATACTGAATAAAGACAGAGTTATAAACGAAACCATTACTGTAGGAAATAATAAGTACTCTATAACGTGTGTATCTGTAGGGAATCCCCACTGCGTCATATTTGAAGACGAGGTTTATTCTGTAGATGTAAAGGATATTGGACCACAGCTTTCTGTTCATACTATGTTTCCGGAAGGTATAAATGTAGAATTTGTAAGTGTAATAGATAGGAACAATTTAGCAATGAGAGTATGGGAACGTGGAAGTGGAGAAACTCTAGCCTGTGGAAGCGGAGCATGTGCAAGTGTAGTAGCGGCAGTAGAAAATGGATACTGTGATAAAAACAGCGATGTTATTGTACATCTTCGCGGAGGAAGGCTTAAAATAAGGTACAGTGAGAATGAAGTATTTATGACAGGAAATGCAGTAAAAGTTTTTGAAGGAGAATTAGAAATATGAGTAAGTATGTATTTGTAACTGGAGGAGTAGTTTCAGGCTTAGGAAAGGGGATAACCGCTGCATCATTAGGGCGTTTATTAAAGTCGCGCGGACTTAATGTAACAGCTCAGAAGCTTGATCCTTATATAAATGTTGATCCCGGAACTATGAGCCCTTATCAGCATGGTGAAGTTTTTGTTACTGAGGATGGAGCAGAAACAGATCTTGATCTTGGACATTATGAAAGATTTATAGATGAAAATTTAAATAAATATTCTAATCTTACAACTGGTAAAGTATATTGGAATGTACTTAATAAAGAAAGGAGAGGAGAATATTTAGGTGAAACTATTCAGGTAATTCCTCATATAACCAATGAAATCAAAAAGTTTATTTATTCTGTAGGAGAAAAATCAAAAGCTGACGTAGTAATAACTGAAATTGGTGGAACGACAGGAGATATTGAAAGTCAGCCGTTTTTAGAAGCTATACGGCAAATTTCAATAGAGGTTGGGAAAGAAAATTGTCTTTTTATTCATGTTACATTAGTGCCTTATATTTTCGGTTCAGGAGAATATAAATCAAAACCCACTCAACATTCTGTTAAAGAGTTAAGATCAATGGGAATAAATCCGGATATAGTTGTAGCCCGCTGTGCTAAGTCATTAAGTGATAGTATAAGAGAAAAAATCTCCTTGTTTTGCAATATAAAGCCCGACTGCGTTATTGAAAATATTGATACCCCATCACTTTACTACGTACCTTTAATGCTGGAAAAAAGTAATTTTTCTGACATTGTATGTAGGGAATTGAATATTAAAACAGGTCCGGCAAATTTGACAGAATGGAATAAAATGCTTGAGCGCATTAATAATCGAAAAAAGGAAGTTAAAATAGCTCTTGTTGGAAAGTATGTGCAGTTACATGATGCTTACTTATCTGTTGCTGAAGCTTTAAATCACGCCGGATTTGAAACTAATACCAATGTAGAAATAAAGTGGGTAGATTCAGAGCTGGTAACTCAGTATACAGTAAATGATTTACTTGGTGATTGTAATGGAATATTAGTTCCAGGAGGATTTGGAATGCGTGGCATAGAAGGAAAAATAGCTGCTATTAAGTATGCCCGTGAAAATAATATACCGTTTTTAGGAATTTGCTTAGGAATGCAAGCTGCGGTAATTGAATTTGCGCAAAATGTTTTAAATATTTCTGATGCAGGCTCGAGCGAGTTTGGTAATTCAAATAATCCTGTTATTAGTTTAATGGCTGATCAACAAGACAAAACTCAAAAAGGCGGAACTATGCGTTTGGGAGCATATCCATGTAAAGTGAAAGAGGGTTCTGTTTTATATAAGTGTTATAAAGAATCAGAAATTTCTGAGCGTCATCGTCATAGATATGAGTTTAACAATGAATATAGAGACATAATTGAAAATAACGGAATGAAAATCAGTGGTATTTCCCCTAATGGAGTACTTGTAGAAGCGGTAGAAATACCGAAAAATAAATTTTTTGTAGGAGTGCAGTATCACCCAGAGTTTAAGAGCAGACCAAATCATGCCCATCCTCTCTTTAGAGAATTTGTTAGAGCTGCCGGAGATTAATTTCTTATAGCTTTTATGTATCGGAGGAAACCAAATGGTAAAATTAAACGCTAATCTTAAAAATCTTAAAAAAAATTACTTATTTGTTGATGTACAAAATAAGACTAAGGAATATATTTCCGAAAATCCCAATGCCCGGCTTATCAGTATGGGAATAGGTGATGTTACTCTTCCGTTAAGTCCTGTGATAACAAAGGCTATGCAAGATGCAGCAACGGAAATGAGTGATTCAAAAACCTTTCATGGATATGGCCCTTATGAGGGGTATGAGTTTTTAAGAGAAGCAATAAGTAAAAAATATTTAGACTATGGAGTTAAAATAAAATCCGAAGAAGTGTATGTATCTGACGGAGCTAAGAGTGATTCTGCTAATATTTTAGACATCTTATCTCCGGATTCAACAGTTTTAATAACAGATCCTGTTTATCCTGTATATTTAGACTCAAGTATTATGGGCGGATATAAAATTAAATACGTAGATGCTAATAAAGATAATGGATTTTTACCTTTGCCGTATGAAGGGTTAAAAGCAGATATAATATATTTATGCTCTCCAAACAATCCTACAGGAGCAGTTTATAATAAAACACAGCTAAAAAAATGGGTTGATTTTGCGAATGATAATAACAGCTTGATCATATTTGATGCAGCATATGAAGCATTTATTGAAGGCAATGATTTGCCTCATAGTATATTTGAAATTGAAGGGTCAAGGAAGTGTGCGGTAGAGCTTTGTTCATTCTCAAAGAGTGCCGGGTTTACCGGAATTCGATGTGCATATGCAGTAATCCCTGAAGAATTGAAAGTAGGGTCTGAAAGCTTAGGAAAAGTTTGGCTTAGACGTCAATCAATTAAATTTAACGGAGTTTCATATATAACTCAAAAAGCTGCATTAGCATCACTTTCTCCTGAAGGCAGAGAAGAAACTTTAAAGTGTATTAATTACTATAAAAGAAATGCTAGAGTTTTATCGGGTGCAATAGAAAAGCTTGGTTTTTGGTACACAGGAGGAGAAAATTCACCATATATATGGTTTAAAGGACCACAGGGAATGAACTCTTGGGAGCTTTTTGATTGCCTTTTAAAGAAGGCCAATATTGTAAGTACACCAGGTTCGGGATTTGGATCAAATGGAGAAGGATTTATAAGGTTGTCTTCATTTGGATCTTATGAAAATACTTTATGTGCAGCTCAAAGACTTAGCGGTCTCAAATTTTAAGGAATTAGAAATTAAATTTTAGTGTATAGTCTAAAGGGACAGTACTAAAATCAAGGAGGAATTTAAAAATGGCATTTGATAAAAATAAAGCTTTAGAAACAGCTCTTGGTCAAATTGAAAGACAATTTGGTAAGGGAGCAGTCATGAGACTTGGAAAAAATGAAGCTATGCAAGTAGATGTTATTCCTACAGGTTCACTTTCTTTAGATATTGCTTTGGGTATAGGTGGGCTTCCCAGAGGAAGAATTATTGAGATATATGGACCTGAATCTTCTGGAAAAACCACTCTTGCGCTTCACTGCATAGCTCAAGGACAAAAAAATGGAGGATGTGCAGCTTTCATTGATGCTGAGCATGCACTTGATCCTGTTTATGCTTCAGCTCTTGG
>CAKUYF010000078.1 GCA_934702115.1 uncultured Eubacteriales bacterium
CAAGGAACTTTATCTATGACTCCAATTTTTTCTTCATTTTTTACTTTTTCACCTTTCTTTACAGAAACATTTTTATTTAATCCTGAATAGTATGCAGTGAAATTTTTGTCATGTGAAATCACTACTGTTGTCCCATATAAAGGGTCTTCATAAACATCCGTTACAGTACCGCTAGTTATGGCTTTGACTTCGCTTCCAATTTCCGCCTTAAAATCTGTTCCTTCATGGGTTCTCCAATCCTCCAGAGTTTTACAGTATACAAGATTTCCGTTACTGAATTCTTTAGTTACAGTACTTCCTGTCGGATAGGATGTTTGTAGCATTTCAGGCTTGTCATTCCAAACTTCTTGAACCTCCTCTTCAGCTTTTTCTTCTTTCTTAGGTTTAGGCTTAGAAATACTTTCCGGTTTCTCACTCTGCGAAGATTTATCATAGGGAATAGCTGAGCGTTCATTTTGGATATTCTTACTGTTTTGGTTATTTCCTTCTAATATAGCTGTTTTATCTTGTTTGGTAGCTATCTTGTTTTGAGGCTTAGATTTGCGACTACTACTTACAGCGTCTGTGTTTTGCGGTGCAATAAAGTCTTTTACGGTCTGATAAGTAGACCATCCTGCTACCGATACAGCGGCTAAACAAACCAGCAAGGCAAAGTAAAATTTAGGATTTTTCCCATTTTTGCTTTCGTTTTCTTCTTCTAACTCATTTACATCGTTTTCGTTTTGCATATTCATAAAATAATGCACCTCCGTTTTCTATTATTGTCAGAAAATGAGTCGCATATGCATATAATTTAAATAAAAATAATAAATTACTCCTTCCATATGTTATAATGGTAACATTAAAATAGATAGGATTGATATATTATGAGTTTAAAAGAAGAGTTTATATCTTTATATGAAACCGAAATAAAAAGAGAAGGTTCTCAAAGATTATTGGAATGGCTCCAAACTACAGACTTTTTTACTGCACCTGCAAGTACTAAATATCATTGTGCTTGTGAAAGCGGTCTTTTAATGCATAGCTTGAACGTATATAAAGTAATGATGAATAAACATTTCCAAGAAGGGGAAGACAGTAAAGAAAGTTTTGCAATATCAGCTTTACTTCATGATATCTGTAAAGTCCAGTTCTATAAAACTATTAAAAGAAACGTAAAAAATGAGTCTACGGGAATATGGGAGCAGGTTCCTTACTATTCTGTAGAAGACTCATTCCCTTACGGACATGGGGAAAAATCTGTATTTCTTATAGAACGCTTTATGAGACTTAAAACTCACGAAGCTATGGCAATTAGATGGCATATGGGTGGATTCGATGACTCCGCTAAGGGTGGAAGCTTTTCTATAAGTTTAGCTTTTGGAAAATTTCCTCTTGCTGTAAAGCTTCACCTTTCCGATCTTGAAGCAACATATCTTTGCGAAAAGGGTACTTCCAAAATTCTTAAGTAGTTTAAATTTTTAATTATTTTGAAAGGAAGTGAATTCAAATTAAAATTTTAGTTCTTAATTCAGGTAGTTCCTCTTTAAAATATAAATTTATAAATATGACTGATGAAAAGGTTATTTGTAGCGGATTGATCGAAAAGATAAATGTTGGTGACGCTAAATTTTCTCACAGTACTTTCCAAGGTTTATCCATTGATAAGCACCTTTATGATGTTGATAGCCATTATAAAGCTGTCAACTATATACTCGATACCCTTTTAGATGAAAAAATGGGGGTGATTAAAAGTATATCCGAAGTTGCAGCTATAGGGCACAGAATCGTTCATGGGGGCAAATACTTTAATACACACGCTTTAGTAACAAGTGAGGTAATTGAAAAAATAGAATCGCTTATTTCACTTGCTCCTCTTCACAACGAAGCTAATTTGATGGGACTTAAAGCATGTAAAAAAATATTTGGAAGTAGTCTCCCGCAAGTTGCAGTGTTTGACACTTCCTATTATTCAACTTTACCTCCCGAAGTTTACGTTTATCCTATTCCATATGAGTACTATGAGAATCATGATGTGCGTAAATATGGATTCCATGGTACTTCTCACCAATTTGTGGCTGAGCGGTACTGTGAAATTACTAAACAGGATATTTCAAAGCTTAAAATTGTAAGCTGCCATTTGGGAAACGGTTCCTCCATAACGGCAATAAATAAAGGAAAAGCAATAGATACAAGTATGGGATTAACCCCTCTTGATGGTATTATGATGGGTACAAGGTCGGGATCGGTCGATCCTTCCGTAATATTTTATATTGCGGATAACGGATTGCTTTCAACTTCTGAAATAAAAGATATGCTAAATAAAAATTCCGGACTTAAAGGAGTATCAGGTATAGGAAGCGATGATAGGGAAGTGCTTAATGCGGAATATGAAGGAAATCCTAGAGCTGCTCTTGCTCATTCTATGATGGTTCATCAGATCACTCAATTTATTGGCGGATACATTGCTACTATGAATGGATGTAACGCAATTATTTTTACGGGGGGAATAGGTGAAAATCAATGGATGCACCGTCAAAAAATATGCGAGAACTTCTCTTACATAAATTTAAAAGTAGATAAAGATGCTAATAAAAATACCGTTAAAGGAAAAGAAGGTAAAATTTCAAATAACAATTCTCACGTGGATGTTTATGTAATCCCTACAAATGAAGAGCTGGCTATAGCCAGAAAAACTTTAAATGCAATTTTAAAATTGAACTGAGGTGTTTAGATAAGTGAGATTAAAAAAAGTAGGATTGCTCACTAGTGGTGGCGACGCTCCCGGAATGAACGCTGCCATACGATCTTTTACTCGCTATGCTGTTACACAAGGAATAACTGTTTTAGGTATAAACAGAGGATATGTGGGTCTTAGAACTGCAGATATGTATGAAATGAACTTAAGAACCGTTTCAGATATTCTTCATAGGGGAGGAACTATTCTTTACAGTTCTAGGGACCATGAATTTGAAACCGAAGAGGGAACTCAAAGCGCTTTAAAGACGTATACGGATCATGAGTTGGATGCACTTGTAATTATAGGCGGAAACGGAAGCTTAAAGGGCGTTAAAGCTTTGAAAGATAAAGGAGCCAAATGTATTTTTATTCCTGCTACAATTGATAATGATATATCATATACCGATTATTCAATAGGCTTTGATACAGCTATGAATACCGCACTTGAAATGATTGATAAAATCCGAGATACTACAAGGTCTCATGAAAAATGTAGTGTAGTGGAAGTAATGGGAAGGAAATGTGGAGACTTGGCTCTCAATATAGGTATCGGAGTCGGCGCAACGTCAATTCTGGTTCCCGAAATTACATATGACTTTGAAAAAGATATAATTAATAGAATTAAATATACACAGAATATTGGAAAAAGACATTTTATAATTGTTATAGCCGAAGGATGTGAAAAGTCTTTGGAAATTTCTAGAAAAATAGAAGAAAAAACAGGCATAACAACCAGATGCACAATACTCGGCCATGTACAACGCGGTGGTTCTCCTACAGTAAGAGATAGGGTAATAGCTAGCGGAATGGGATACTACGCAGCTCAATTGTTACTTGAGGGAAATTTTAACCGAGCTATTGCACTTGCTTGTGATAAAATAATAGATTACGATATTGACAGTACTTTGAAAATTAAAAAGAAATTCGATTTGAAGCTTTATAAAGAGGCTTTGAATATTTCGATATGATATAATCTTAAAAGTTAAAGTTTTATTTGCACCTGAATAATAAACGCGTGAAATAAACAAGGAATTTTAATTGAAATTGGGTTAGAAAGGAAATCTAAACTAAATGGAAAAATGGGACTTATATAACGAAAAACGTGAATTAAGAAGTTCAAGACTTTGTATTAAAAGATTGGAGAGTGATCCACCTATACAAAATATTCATTTTGTATAGGTGGAGAGATAATGAAACTTAAAAACCGCATACCCACAATTGTTCACAACTCTATGTTCTCTGTAATGTCTTTAGTTTTAGCTTTTTTAGGAAATTTAACTCTTTTCCCGGTATTTCCTTACCTTAAAGCTGATCTTTCTGATATGCCTATTTATCTTGCAACTCTTATCTCAGGTACTTCGTCGGGATTGACAGTTCTCTTAATTGTTTCTGCAATTAGGATGTTGCTTTTCAGTGCGTCTGGATGGATAGGGTTTATCATTAGAATTACTTCTACAGTATTAATAATTTTTTTAGGAACAGCCCGAAAATACAACATACCAAAGCTTTTTAAAGTTATTATCGTTGGGATTGGAATTGTCATGTGTATATTTGTAAAGCTTTCACTAAATTACTTTTTTTGGACAAATTTCTTCCCAATATCTAAAGAATGTTTGAATTCTTTACTATGGAGTATAATACTACCTTACAATATTGCTAAAATTTTATTTAGCTTATTCATTGCATTTTGGGTTAAGAAAAAGTATGTAAAATAACCTATGTATATAAAAAATTTAATCCCAGAAAGAAAGTTGATAAATTATGAAAATATCTCCTTCGGTATTAGCGTGCGATTTTACAAAAATGGGAGAAGAAATAGTTAAAGTTTCAAACGCAGGTGCTGATATGATTCACTT
>CAKUYF010000079.1 GCA_934702115.1 uncultured Eubacteriales bacterium
TACCTTAATAGTATGTTGAGGCAGTATTTCGTTTTGTGAATAAGATTTTTTATTACTTATTTGCCATGACTTACCATTATCAAAGCTGTAGGCATTGTTTGCTAAATTTTTATCGGAAGCCTCTACTGTTAATGTAACATCATCCTTTGTATAACTAGTTGGATTTCCGGATACGCTCAAAATTCTTGGAACTTGAGTATCTTTTTTAACGTGAACACTTTTAATTTGAGTTAAATTCTCATTTTCCGGTTCAGCTGTGGCTGTAATTAGTACGTCATATTCTCCGTCTGGTAGATTTTCAATTGAAAAACTTTCATTCGAAGAGCACTCCCCTGAAACACCATTTTTTAAAACTTTTTCGATTTTATTATTTTCACCAATTTTATAGCTGTAACGTGTAATTACAGGCAAATCATGAGAAATATTAACTTCAATTTTAGAATCTTTGTTTTTTGACCATTCTGCGGTTTCAAAGTCCGGAGCAGAAATTTTAATAGATGGTTTAGAATTATTAAAAATTACTCCGTTTGAATTAACGTATCCGATATTTCCCGCCTTATCTGTAATTTTAGCGTATACGACAAATTTATCATTAGGAGAAGCATTAAATGCAGTTCCTCCTGATTTACTTAGGTTGGTTTGCCACTCAAAAGAATTTTGAGCTATATATTTTTCTAATTCTTCAGAATTAGAGTAACTGTTGCTTGTTGAATCCTTCCACCATACTACAGACTGTACGCCACTTGGTGTATCTGTGGGAGAAATATTAACATCATTTATCTCAGAGTAAAAAGCACCAAAAGTTATAGTATTTAGGAATTGGGCCCAATTGTTGGTACTGATTGAAATTGTACCTTGAGGTGGAGTGTCATCTTTAAAGTATGTTACTTTTTGGGGCTTAGAAATTCTGTCATTAGCTGCATCGTACACGTAAAATATTACTTCTTTTCCATTTTCATCTGTTGGATCTTCCCAGGATAATTCATCATAAAATTCTTCAACTGATTTACCTATTTTATAGCCTTCGGAAGCTTTTATTTTAAAAGAATTATTGAGGCCTATCCATGTAGAGGTAGAGGTGCCTGAATTTGGGAATGAATAAAATTCTTGATCAGGATTTTCAAAACCTGATTTAATAGTTCCAGTAACAGTTGGAGAAGGATTTTCAAGTATATAATTATTAGAGCCATCCTCTTCTGAAGTTCCTTTAGTAATAGAGAAATTTCCATCGAATATTATTTTAATGTTAAATGAATCTTCAGAAGCAAGCCCAGGATTTTCGAAGCATGGAGTAGGGATGGTGCCTAAGGACACTTTTTCTATGTCGCTTATCAGTATTCCACGTTCTGAATTTTCCTCTTCGAGTCTAGGATAGCCAGATTCGTAGCTGATATCTGTATTAGAATTGTAAAATTTTACAAAATTTCCTGTTTCCACCTTTACATTTCTTTTTGTAATTATACCTGTTGCTGAAGCCGTTGGATCGCATGTATAGTTTTCTTTATCTTGACCACTTAGTGTTAAGCGTACTGTTACATTGTCTTTGGATTCTGAGGCTGTAACATTTGGACTATCAAAGTATGCAATAGAACTATGGAAACTTACTATTTCGTTTTCAATTTTTCCTTTTACTTCTATATTACTGATTTTAGCAATTCTTTTTCCATCATAAACTTTAGGTTCGATAGAAATATTAATAGGTTCAAGTTTACGTTGGGATATATTAGCTTTAGCGGTTGGTTGATTTATAATGGAATACTTATAAGAATCTTTTCCTGCTAATTCAAAGGCTTGAGAAGGAGTTACTGTTTTATTATTTCCAACTGTTGAATCTTCAAATTTTGCCTGTTTATCTTCGTTTTTAAGATTAGGATCTTGAAGTTTTTTTCCGTTTAATGTAATACTCACTTCATCATCTGGCTCAATGCTGTTAATTGAAGCACCATCAACATTTATATATGTTGAATCAGTTCCGTCGTATTCTTTGCTAATGCCATTAATTCCTTCTATTTCTAATGACTTTCTGTTTACAGTTATAGTACGTTCATCTGATGCGGAATTATAGTCTTCATTTCCCAAAGAAATAATTTTAATCTTAAATTTTCCTGTACGATTTATTTTAAGTTGACTTTCTGATATAGTTGCAACCTTATCTTGATCAGAGGTTGGAAAATTTACGTCTTTAGGAAGGGGTTCCCCGTTATCTAATATTTCATATTTTGAAGAAATTCCACCCTCCGAGGTTGCAGAGTTGGGTAAAACTATAGTTTTTTTAGAATACGTAATTTGATTATTTGGAAATTGAATAGAAAAATTGTTGTCAAAATTTATTTTATCTTCTGCTTTTTTTATTTCTAATTTAATTGTTATATTTTTAGGTTTTTCTCCACTTTCTGAAGACCACTGTACATTTTCTACTCCTCCCGGGTTAAGCTCAACTGTTAAAGTGTATCTATCATCCAAAGTAGTTCCTGCTTGGTAGGAGGTAGCGGTTAAATTATCAAATTTTCCTTTTTGATTATAATTTCCTGCCAATAAAGTTATTTTATCGTAATTATTTGAACCTTCCAGCAATTCTGAAAGTTTATAATCTTGATTTTTGGTTAGGAGAGTTGAAGGAATATTGTGCAGTTCGCTGGATAAATATATATCTTTTATAGTATTACCGTTAAGTTGAATTGTGATAGGGTTAGAATTGGAGAATTTAGTGTAGGTTGTTTCTACATCGGAACTGGAAGATTGAGTATAGATTAAAATTCCATCCGAATTTATATAAGAAACTTTTCCTGCATTATTCCCAATCTTTGCAAACACAATATTTCCTTTTGAGCTTCCTACTTGTCCTGATACTTTTGGTTTGGTCGACTCATTTGTTCCGTCGTATTTTTTCCATCCGGAAGCATTAGCAATCTTATATGTTAAAGTATCTGGAGTGGTAATATCTCCGACATCTACATTAACATATTCTTCGAGTTCATTACCGGAAACAATTAAATATTCTACGGTTGTACCGCTAATACTTTCTCCTGGCGTTATAGTAACTGTTTGTGTTTCTGATTTAAATATTCCGAATCTCGTAATTTTCCAAAGTTTATCCCAATAGGAATCTGAAATTTCGATTTTTCCAGTCGGAATAGAAGTACTTAGTTTATAGGGGAGGGTTGTTTTTTTGTATATTTGAATTATTTCTCCGTTGGAATTTATTTTTGCAATGTAAAAATATATTCTTGTTGCACCTGAAGAGCTAGACAAAATTTCTGAGGTATTAGTACCGTCTGCATCCTTCAGCCCTGTAGGAGTAGTACTTTGATTATAAAGAGGGTAATCAGATTTAGTATTCCATGAAGAGGCAGCAGTAGGAAGTGAAGAGTTTTCTGCTGTAGTATAAAATATTTTGTAATTCTGTTTAGTATATAAGCTTATTGTGGAATCAAACCATCCGTTATTTGAACGGTTTTTAAGAATTCCGTCTTCAAGAATTGCGGTGTTTTTAAGATCTAAAGCTTCATTCAGATTGCACTCAGTAGGTGCATTTATTCTTCCTGATACTTTAGGCATAACTAACTCGTAATTTTCTTTATTTGCATTGCCACTAATTACGGAGCTTATACTCCAACCTTTGAACACTACGCTTTGAGCTGAATTTGTTTCATAAGACTTTGCTACACTAGCGCTTCCGATAGAAAATCTGATATTTTCTTGATCTATAGGAGAATAATCCTTTTCGAAATAGTCTTTGCTTACAGACTCCAAGCTTTTAATATTTTTTTGTTCTTCAGAAGAATTTATTAAGAAAATATTGTCTTCAGAGAAATTTGAATTTCCGTCGTATTCTTTATTGGATATTGTTATTTTAGGTGTTATTTTTTTAGGTGTTATTTTTAATGTAGTATGAACTTCTTTTTCTTCAATTTGATTCTGACTATCCTTAGCTTGATAAATTTTAATGTCATATGTGCCGGCATTAAGTTTTGTAGATATTGAAGGGTAGGGCTGATAGTCATGATAATTGTCAGAAGACGGAATAGAAGAAGAACCATCAGCTGAATTCGTCTTTTTTATTTTTACATCTACTTCTGGTCCGCCATCATTGTCAGTATATAAATTTTCTTTACTGGGAAGGTTATCTCCATAAGTTATATCTTCTAGCTTTTTAGCTTCAAGTGAGTTAGGGCTTAGAACTATTCCTTCAATTAAAGTAGGTTTTAGCATAAAAACCGCGCGGTTGCAATGATTATGATTATAAAAATAAAGCCGCACAGCGGATACTGTACGGCTTTGAAAATCCGATATTGCTTTTATTTGTCTGTTGAAGAGACAGTTTCCTTTTCTTCTGTCTCTGCGCCGGGCTCGTTGAACTGCTTGAGGGACTCCATGGCGGCGGTAGCTTCTCTTGCGAGTTCCGCGGCCTCCATGGCCTTCTTCGCAGCCGCATCGACTGCCTGAGCGGCGAGCTGAGTCTTGTGACCCGCATCGGAAGCACCTGCGGCTTCTGCAGCCTTCGCCTCTGCGGAGAGCTTCTCTGCCTCTGCTTCGAGCTTGTCGGCCT
>CAKUYF010000080.1 GCA_934702115.1 uncultured Eubacteriales bacterium
ATGCCATTCAAGCGCTCTCCCAGCTGAGCTATACCCCCATAAAAACTATCACCATATTAACCTTTTTCATTCTAACTCACTTTCAAACAAATGTCAAGTATTAAAAATATTTTTAATAATTTTTTTGCATTCTTTCATTATAGAAAAAGATCCAAAAACTATTAAAACATCATCTTTTGAAATAAATTCAATAGTTTCCAGAACAGCTTGTAAAGTACTTTTATATGCATAAACGGAATTATTGTATTTCTTAGCTATAGAAGTTATATCTTGCAGTGGCATAGCACGAGAAGAATCAGACTTTATTGTAATAACTTTAGAAAAGCTACCCGATAAAGTTTTAAACATTCCTTCCACGTCTTTATCCGCAAATACGCCTACAATCCCTATTACATTTTTATTTGTTAACTTCTTTTCAATGAAGTTTTTAAGCGCTTCAACTCCTCCCACATTGTGAGCAGAGTCTAAAATTATTAAAGGACTATTATTAATAATTTCCATTCGGCATGGTATACTTACCTTACTTAAGCCTTTAACAACCGATTCATTAGAAATAACAAATTCATCATTTAAAACATCTATAACAGATAAAACAATAGCTACATTATCTTTTTGATATTCACCGTAAAGAGGTAAAAATAACTTTGAATCTTTATACTTAAATATCATTTCTCCAGGAATAGATTCTTTAATGAAATTGATCTTTTTTGCTATTAAAAACTTACTTTTCCTTTTTTTGCATATATCCTTTGCCAGTTCATATATTTCACCATTTTGATTTAATCCTAAAACTACCGTAGAATTAGGTTTTATTATTCCAAATTTTTCCCTAGCTATCTCTAAAACCGTACTTCCTAAAATTTTTGTATGATCAAGAGAAATTGTTGTTATAACAGAACAAAGAGGCTTTTTAATAACATTTGTTGCATCCAATCGCCCCCCCATTCCCGTTTCAAGAACCACAATATCACAATTTTCATCTTTAAAATATTTAAAAGCTATAATAGTAGTTAGTTCAAACTCAGTAATGGGGTCAGACTCAAATATTGAATTATTCAAATAAACTTCTAAGTATTCTAAAATTTCACAAATTTTATTTTTAGAAATCAATTCCCCATTTATTTGAATGCGCTCTCTTAAATCCTCAATGTGAGGAGAGATAAAAGTTCCAGTTTTACACCCCGATTCCTTAAGTACACTGGAAAGCATAAAACATACAGAGCCCTTACCATTAGTCCCTGCTACATGTACGAATTTTAAAGAATCCTGAGGATTACCTATCATATTTAAAAGTCTTCTTACCCTTTCGAGCCCCAAGCGAGAGCCGAATTTATTTAAACTATTTATTTTTTTTATAGCTTCATCATAATTCAATAATGCTCATCCTTTGATTAACTTAAAACTTTTATCTGAGTCACATTCTAATATTCTAGGAGTCAAAAGACCGTAAAAATCATTAAAAATACTTTCTTTCTTAAAATCTTCTCTTACTCTTTCGCTGCATTTAAAAACATCCTTGTACTTAGTAATTATCGGCAACTTGGATTTTTGCTTTATAGTCTTTAAAATTTCCTTGCCTTTATTATCCATTGCTAAAACCCTTATGTAACTTAAAGGATTATCGGACTGCTTACAAGTCAAACCCACAAAGGCGGAAAGAATAATCCTCCTTATACGTGAAAGAGCATAACGTTTAGTTTTAATGTTAAAAAGTAATTCATTAACAGAAGTTGATTTTTTAATTTCTTTAAAAATACGATTTTCTATGCCTTCACTTATATCCGGTAAATCCGAGATATTTTGAATATCCAAACCTCTCAACCTTGAAATGATAGCACTTTCTGAATTTGAGGCAAATATATTCGCCGGAGCTTCTCTTTTTAATATTTTTTCCTTAAGAAGACAATGAGAAAATGGTGGTATATATTTTTCATAGTTAATATTTTTTGAATTAATCATTTCTCTTATTTTTGAGGCAGAGAGATAAAAATCAGGATTTTCTAAACGTTTGATTCCTAAAATTTCAAAAGGTAATTTCATATTCTTTATAGCTTTCACATATTCTACCGCTAATATATTATTACCATGTTTCAATTCGTCTTTTAAATTTTCTTTACCAATTATTTCTTTCAGAGATTTTTCACGTGCCGTTGCAAAGCTTATTCCTTTGCTTAAATTGATTTTAAGAAGTTCACTAAAACTCTCAGTTCTCAAAGCATTTTCAATTTTCAATATAGACTCAAAATTTTCCGACTCTATACCAAATGCAATAGCATCCACGCACCCTAATGAGCTTATTAAATTTATTCCGGAATTAGCGTACTTTTCAGCTGTAGCAATGACTTTTGAAACCGGCAGTTCTATTACAAGATTAACATTGTTCTTCAAGGCAGTCAAGGCTCGAACGTCTTTGGAAAAGATTGCTGGCTCTCCTCGCTGAACAAAATTTCCACTCATCACAACTATTATATGAGTATAACCATAATTTCTAACTTGTTCAATTAAATAAGCATGCCCATTGTGGAAAGGATTAAACTCTGCTATTATTGCACAAACCCTCATCTATAAAGCCTTTCTTAATCTAATCATTTTAATTATAGATAGCAAACTAAAGAGCCAACCAAACCACTAAGTATTAAAATACATCCTAGAATTGCTAATAACCTTGTACGTCTTTTTCTTTTAGCAGCTATACTATTTTTATAATTCTTAAATTCATGATTGATAACGTTATTCTTTAACATATATCCCTCTCCCTACTTTTTACACCAAACTTTAATACCCCTAAACATATTAAATTTTAATTATTGTAAATTTAAAAAAGTTAATTATATTATACCATATTTCTTCAAAGTGTCAAAAACATGGTTTATATTTAATAAACCAAACCAATGATTTAAATTATTATAAAATTTTAGCTTAATTCAAAATTTTATCTAAAAAAAACATTGACAATAAACAAATCTATGATAAAATAAACTTGAAATATATAATCATTTCACAAATTTACAAATATAAAGGAGTGTTTTTAATGCTAAGAGCAGTAAATAAATTAAAACAAAAACTAAAACAAAAACTGACACAAAACAAAAATTATAAAGATCTTGCACCTGCTGAGGCTGAGGCACATGAGGAAGCTATTGCAGCTATGAAGAATATGGAAACTGAAATTAAAAATAAAACAATTAGAAACTTACTCAAAGGTCTTAAAGACAATGGAATCCCCGTTGATGATGTTCAAGGTTTAAATAAACTCCAAGGAACTGACGAATTGCTTAAAGGAATTCCAAGTATAATCAAGTTTTATGAATCTGTCCATGATGTATTTAATAATAACCAAAATGCAATAAAAGATGAAATTCCACAGTGCAGACAATCAATTGATAATATTATCAGTTATACCAACCAATTAGTTGCTAACCTTAAACGGTTAAAAGCGGATAGCGATAGACCAAATGAAGCCTATAATAGATTAAACCAAACCTTATTAATTACCATAAAGAATTTCGAAGACAAGATTTCAACTGATTCTAATACTAGAAACTTAGCTTATCAGTGTTGGATATTACGAGTAATCCTGGAATCTATTTGTTTTAATAATGTTAAATAGGTAGTTCTTTTAAGTATCAGATAGTTGATTTTTAGATTTTAAAGGCTAAATTTCAACTGTCTAATTTTTATATTTTAAAAAAGTAAATTGACTTCCGTTTATCTTATTCATCAAGAAAAACTTGGGGTAACTCGTCATACATTCTTTCAACAATTTCTTTAAATATAGGGCCGGCACTTTCTCCTCCTCCTTCTCCCCCTTCTGACAATATTACCATAACATACTTTGGATTCTCATATGGGAAAAAACCTGCAAACCATGATTGCTCTATTCTTTTTCCATTTTCTATTATACCAGTTTGAGCAGTAGAGGTTTTTGCACCGACTTCTACTGTTTGAGGTTTACCTTTAAGTCCAGTGCCGTATTCTACAGATGCTTTCATAAAAGATTTTAGCTCTGATGCTATATAAGAAGAAAGCACTTTTTCTTTGATTTTAAGCTGCTCATTTAAATCGTAAGTAGAAAATTTCATGTTTTCATTTACCAATCCTTTGATCAGTTTTGGAGAAGTGTAAATTCCATCTGATACTATAGCGTTTATCATTCCTGCAATTTGGATAGGTGTTGCAAGAAGAGCTCCCTGACCAAAAGAAAAATTTGCTAACGTTTTTATATTTTCCAAGCTTTCTCTGGAAGGCAATTTACCCTCTTTGGAAACTATTCCTTCGGATAAAACAATTTCTTTTCCTAAACCAAGTTTATTTGCCATTTTTAGGAGTTCATCTTTAGATATTATATTTTTTATGAGTTCAATGAAATAACCATTACACGAATAAGCTATAGCTTGTTCCATATTTATTTCTCCATGC
>CAKUYF010000081.1 GCA_934702115.1 uncultured Eubacteriales bacterium
TCTCATGCAGTGCTTCACGGCGGATTTTCAATTGCCGGTATTCTGCCCTCATACGATCTCGGTAATCCGGGCTGTCCATTAGATTTATTGTATCAGATAATCTCATTTGCACATCCTCCTTTCTGCCCTGGTGGGAAAATCATGCAATCTCACCATGGTCTAATTCAACTCGTTTTAACTCATTTTTTAAGAGAGCATTCACTCGTCCTCTGTAACTTTAGGATCAACATTCGCCTTTTCTTCCACCTGTGACTTTACACGCTCTACAATTGGTAAAAGGAAAGCCGGGATTGCTACTCCCATATCTTTGATATTCTCCAGGATGCTGATGATCTCGTTACAAATAATCCAAATTGTCACGATGCAGGCTACCAGGAATGCAAATGGCAACGTAATACCTGCCGTCTGAGATGCATACAACAGTAGCTGATCAATCACGGCACCCACAACTACCAGCAGCCACATACATATCTTTTTCATAATCCCTCTGATACTCTTGTAGGAATTAATATCCTGAGATCTATATGTAGATGCCATCAGACCCGTGATATAGTCCAAAACATTGCAAGCCACCATCAGGAGAACCGGCACCGCCAGAACGCCTAATACGGAACTGATCAATGCAAAAATTCCTGTAAAAAATGCTTTGATATAATTTTCTTTCATAATCTTATCCCTTTCTCCGGCCTTGTCCGGCATAAATTGTAAAAAGTAAGAGTCTTTCGGCTCCGCTCTGATTTTCATATGTTTTCATTCCTTTTCTAAGGCCCCCTTTAGTTAATTATCATGTGTACCGTTTGCGTTTACATATTTATTATCATCAGCAGAAACATTTCTAAAATTTGTGTAGATGTGCCCACTTGGTGCTACACAAGGAATATATCCATTTGGATAGTTTTTAAATTCATCTCGCAAGCAATGTCCAGTTGTGGGCTTACAAAATACAGCTATAATAGACGGTCTTTCCCACTCGCTTGTTATATCTACAATATTTGGTTTTCCGTTATATTCTTCGTAGATAAAAAAATTTCCGTTATATTCTGACCAATCCCCTGTGCAATCAAGTGTTTCTCCGTTTGGTGCGTAAAGTCTCAATGTGTTGTTATTTATGATTTCAAATCCGCATTCATGTTCTGTTGTATCGTCATTATTGAGTGTGGGATAAGTAATTGTACCTAATGTTTTGGCTGTACCATTCAAAAAGGTTTGGGCAACACAACTTGACATACCAAAAATACAGTGTATTGACTTATTTACAATATTTTGTACATTATTATCTGTGTCGAGCGGTGTTGATATGAGAGTTACATTGCCACCATTTCTTGCACTAAACAAACACATTGCTTTTACTATATTGCTACCCATATCAGCCTTAGTATATTTCGCAACAGCCCCGGAAGAAGTTGGATTAGAGTTATTACACACAAGTTTTCCATTTTTCACAAAATGATAATCAATTTTTGTATAATCTCTAATTGCAGATTTTTCTATTTCCGAAAGAGTATAGGCATCGACTTTATAATTACCGTTTAATGATTTTCCGTATTTTCCAAAATCAATATAATAAGGCGGTTCTTCATCCCCATCAACAACCATCAATGGAAGATTTGCTGTCTGAATTGTGATATATAATTCAACATTTTCCGAAAAGCTAATAACACCACTATATGTGTCACCATCTACACCATCAATAGTATTTAATGCAACAATTTTTTCATTGTTTTTTACCCACGTGTATTTGTGCCATATTTTTTTTGAAATAAAATATGTGCCTTTTGCGAGATTAATCATAGGAAATGTAGTAAATCCACTATACCCATCTGCTCTTGTAATATTGCCGGAAAGATTTCTCCATAAAGTGTTTTCTCTCGCTGTCTTCGAGTCAATATATTGATTTTTGCCGAATGTAGCTAAATCATCTAAATCTTTCTTTAGGCTATCAACATCCCCCATCAGCTCAGCGTAATCTTCCGGTATGGTCTCCTTTACTCGGCTGCCTTTTTCCTCAATTTCTTTCAGGTACTCTTCGGTTTTCTTTTCTGCAATCGCATTTCCAACCTCGGAATACTGTCCGTCAGCTTTCCTGATTTTTACTTTTGCAGGTTTTAATATTACGCTCATAGGATTTCCCCCTTTCTATTTTTTTTGCAATAGTTGATTAGCTAAAGCCCCATTTAGTTAATTAGATAAATTTATTCATCAACGCATCGCATAAACTTGAATATATGCTTGCTTGTTCTCTTGTTAGTGCTGTTCCGAGAGTGAGCAATCCATAATTTTTTGTTTCTCTCCATACATTTGCAACATTAAATACATTAACAGGAACATCTGTATATGTATGGTCGGTACTAATAGGAGTGTTATATTCTCCTGTAAATTTACCAACAACTGCAAAATTTCCAAGTGTACTCTGAACTACCATTTTTAATGATTGGCTTGTGAAATCTGCATCTGCCGTCGAACCAACCGATACACCGGTATTGTTATCCGTTTTTAAGGAGAGTGCTTTATTAGCGGTGATTGCTAATTGAAGCGTTGTTTTATTATCATCTGTTAAACTGCACCCAAAAATTGCTTCCGTTTGCGTGATTCCTGCGAGACTGTCAGTATTATATGTTCCAAGATGGAGATTTTGCTGACTGCCATTGACTTTTATTTTTGCTGAGGTTTTCCAATAATTTGTGCTTGTAGGCATCAGCTTCAAACCTTTGCTTGACCACACATAATCTGAGCCAAACGTGACATCATTTTTACCTGTTTTCAGATTATAACCACATTCTGAAAGCGACCCACACATAACTGGAATATAAAGGTTTCCAACAGCAGACCAAATTCCGCTGTTTTTTAATCCGCTGATAAAATCCTGTACAGCAAACATTTGCTCATCCGTAAACTCTCTACTAAAACTAGAAAGCAGTTCTCTTGTGTCATTCGTTATTTCTCGTATAATATCAATTTTACCAATGTTATTTGCCGAAAAATCAGCGCCGCTTAATCTTAAAATCATTTAAAATTCCTCCTTAATACATTTTTGCAACCGCAACTTCTGCCATACGTTTATATCCAATATTGTTCGGGTGAACTTGACCGCAAGTTCCGCCAACAGCTCCGTACCAATATTTGCTGTTATAATCATTGATACCACTATCTTCCCACAAATCTATACATGGCAAGGAGTATTTCTTTGAAATTGCTCGAATTGCTTCTACTTTCTTGTATCTGCTTGCCTCATATTTTAATACACTTTCCATATCTGGGAATCTCACAACTCCAACATACGGTGCGGCTGTACCTTCCATTCCGATTTCGAGGCGAACAGGCATTTGTGTCATTAGGTATATTCTGGCAGATGGGATGTCTGCTAAAATGTTCTCCACCATGCCCATGTAAGAGGAATAGAAAGTCAGATTGCTTGATGCTGTTACGGTTTTGTCTGTGTATGGAGTATCGTCAATCGTTCCAAGTGTAACGGTATCATTTTGCCCTGCATAAACGATAATAACAGTGCCATTTGTATCGTCAGCGTAATACTTGGCATCTAATGCTCTCATGTAAATGCTATCTTCGGATGTTGGTGCAATAGCAGTTCCACCCTTCGCCATCGGTTTATGTCCATTTTTCCCGTTTATATTTTCGTCATTATCAAATGTTACGCCTAACCATTCCACCAACCATTTTTGCCAATTGTTATGCGCAGACAAAGAGTCTCCAATGGTAAGTAATTTCATTCCTTTGAATGGTGAATCAACGCTACTGGAGGTACCCATATTTAAGCCCCGTACACCATCCTTGTTCGCCATGAAGATAACATTTCCATTTGAATCACTAATATAAAACGAATCTTCGTAAGTAGAAATAACATCATTAAGTGCGAGATTTTTCCCGTCAAAACCAGTTGAATGTACACCATCCTTGTCAACTTTGCATATAATATTTCCATCTACATCACAGATATAGAATACATCTTTCAAATCTTGATTACTTTTTACGATTGGTTCTAACTTATTTTCTTGATTAACTAAATCTTCCTTTAGCGAAGCAGTCTCATTTCTCAGCGTTTCAAACTCGGCCATATCTGGAACTTCTACTTCTTCATCGGCGCCGTCAAACCATAACCGATTCGTTTCGCTGGTTGGCTGTGTTGACTGTTCGAGGATGAGTTCTTCTTTCAGCAATCCAATATTTTCCGCATTTTCTTTAATTTTTCCCGCAGATTCCGCTACTTCACTCGCTGACTCATTCGCTTTGTCGGAACTACTGGCCGCTGATTCTGCTGATTTCTGCGCCGCGGTCGCATATTCTGTCACCTTTTCGATTGCTTCTCCAAACGGATCTGTGC
>CAKUYF010000082.1 GCA_934702115.1 uncultured Eubacteriales bacterium
TCGCTTGACAGTGCCAGAAATGGTTTTATTGATGAACTCAAGAATTTTGGATACGAAGAAGGCAAGAATGTAGAATTTGATGTGCAGATTGCAGGAGGGGATTTGTCAAATTGTGCTTCGATTGCGCAAAAGCTTGTGAGCGACAAAAAAGACTTAATTTTAGCGATTTCAACGCCGTGTGCACAGGCTGTAGCAAATGCTACGAAAGACATTCCGATTTTGGCTACAGCAATAACAAATTTTGAGAGTACAGGTATGATAGAATCAAATGAAAACCCAGGGGCAAATGTAACTGGAACTTCGGATTTGGCACCCATTGACAAAATTATTGAGTTAATCCCAAAACTCAAACCTGATGCTAAAAAAATTGGCATTCTATATTCAACCACTGACCCAAGCCCACAATATCAAGCTGAACTCGCAGAAAAATGTGTGAAAAAATTAGGTTTAGAACCAAAAATGGCTGCAGTTTCGCAATCGCACGAAGTTCAGCAAATTACTGAAAAATTAGGAAAAGAGGTTGACGCACTTTACACTCCGATTGATAAAATTACATTTTCGGCAATGCCACAAATTTCAGAAATATTTTTAAAAAATGGTAAATTTGTAGTTTCTGCTGAAGATACAATGATTTCAAAAGGTGCAACAGGTACTTATGGTGTAAATTATTATGAACTGGGGAAACTCACGGCACAGCAAGCAGTAAAAATTTTAAAAGGTGAAAGTAAACCGGAGAACATGCCAATTCAATATTTAAAAGATGCAAAATTAAGTTTGAATCAAGAGATAATCAAAAAATTAGGGATTAAAGTACCAGAAGATCTGGAGGAGCGTTCAAAATGAATATTATTTTTTCCACATGTTCGCAAGGGTTGATTTATGCCATCCTTGCACTCGGAGTTTACATTACATTCAGAATTTTAAATTTTGCAGATATGACTGCTGAAGGAAGTCTGGCGCTGGGTGGAAGTGTTTGTGCAGTTTTAATTTCATGCGGTATTCATCCTGCTTTAGGTTTGGTTATTGCAGGTTTAGTTGGCTCTTTAGCAGGATTAATTACAGGTTTTTTCAACACAAAATTCAAAATTCAGGATATACTTGCAGGAATTTTAACAATGATTTCACTTTATTCGATAAATTTAAGAATTATGGGTAAAGCGAATATTTCTTTACTTGGTAAAACTACTGTTTTTGGAAGTTCGATTATTTTTAATTTCACTATTTGCTTAATAATTTGTGCAGTTTTACTTGTAATTATGAATTTGTTTTTTAAAACAGAAATCGGTCTGGCAGTTCGTGCGACAGGAGATAATCCTCAAATGGCAAAAGCTCAAGGAATAAATACAAATTTTAATAAAATTTTAGCTTTAATGATAAGCAACTCACTGTGTGCAATTTCCGGTGCACTACTTATACAAAATAACGGCTATTCAGACATAAATATGGGCACAGGTGTAATTGTCATTGCACTTTCCTCAATCGTAATAGGGGAAGCTTTTGTTAAAAAAAGTTCGTTTTTGTTTAAATTAATTGCTGTTGTTTTGGGTTCAATTTGCTATAAATTTATAATTTATTTCGTTTTAAATCTTGGTATGAACCCGAGTGATTTAAAGCTTTTCACAGCGCTTGTTGCTGCAATTTTGCTTGGAATTCCAAGTGTCAGAAAGAACTTTAAATTTAAAGGAGCAACGAAAAATGCTTAAACTTAAAAATATAGTAAAAACTTTTTACAAAGGTTCGCCAGATGAGAAAATTATATTTAAAGATTTTAATTTAGAAGTTAAGAAGGGTGAATTTGTCACGATAATTGGGGGAAATGGTGCAGGAAAATCCACACTTATGAATATGATTTCGGGAACAATTTTTCCTGAATGCGGTAAAGTTTTCATTGATGAAAATGACGTGACTTCCTTACCTGAATTTAAAAGAGCAAAGTTTATTGGAAGAGTATTCCAAGACCCGTTAAAGGGTTCGGCACCAAATTTAACAATTGAAGAAAATTTATCTTTGGCATTTTTGAGAGGGCAGAGACGAGGCTTTAAATTTGGTGTTAGTAAAGCCAATACAGAATTTTTCAAAGAAAAACTTTCAGAATTAAATCTAGGTCTTGAAGATAGACTTACCACTAAAATGGGATTACTGTCAGGTGGACAAAGGCAAGCAGTGACGCTACTTATGGCAGTTTTATCAAGACCTAAAATTTTACTTTTAGATGAGCATACTGCTGCTTTGGACCCGAAATCTTCGGCAAAAATTTTAGATTTAACAGAAAAAATCACTCAAGATTCTGAAATCACAACACTTATGATTACACATAATATGCAAAATGCTTTAAATTTTGGTTCAAGACTTCTCATGTTAAATCAAGGAAAAATTGAAATGGATTTAAACGGTGATGAGCGAAAAAATCTTAAATTTTGTCAGCTTCAAGAAAAGTTTAATTTTTAGAATTATAAAAGGAATTTTTAAAATCAAAATGCTAAATTATTTGAAAAATAGAAAGCTAAAAATAAATTTTTTAGTACTGTTATATTCATTTATATGGTGCCTTTTCATGAGTGGATGCGGCAACAATACTGAGCAATCAGAAAATAATAAACATTCAGACATTTCTGAATACTCCAAAAATTTGAATTCGTATTCTCTACACTTAAATTTAGATAAAAATGCTTTAGAAAATTTACTTACATTCAAAAAAGAAGAAAAAGAATACAAACTAATTCCTGCAACTAATTCTAAAAAAGATTTAGAGTTTTGGATAAATCTAGTTACTAAAGATAAAGATTACATAAAAACATATTTCCTTAATAGAGAGCCTATAGATGCAGATAAGGCCAGGAATAAATTTAACAGCACTATAAAAAGTATGTGGTATGCAGAAAAGCCTGATTCCTTGATGTTCATAATATTACTAAATAATAATTATGCAGGTATAATAAAATGCACGGATCTATCAGTCAAAAATGCAGCAACCGTCGGATTTATTACTGCAAAAGAATACTGCGGGCAAGGAGTTGCGACTCATTCCCTCAGAATGTTTTTAGAGTTAATTAAATACTTAAAGGATACGAAAGTTTGCGAAACTCAAAAAATTTCACTTTGGATTTTTGATGACAATCTTGCTTCGCTTTCCGTGGTCAAAAATATCGGCTTTACTTTTGCCAAATATGACAACAAAAATAAAAGAGCAAGATATGATTTTAATTTATAAACATAAGGTATTAAAAATTAATGTGAAATTTTTCAAAAAGATGTCTGTTATATCGTAATCTCTATAAAATACTTGAATAATTACATTTACATGAAATATAGTTGAATATCCTTAAAAAATAGATTTAACTAATCACTTAAGGAGGAAGTAATAATTTATTTACAAATACTCCCAAAATTAAAGAAGTAATCGTCACATAAAAACTACATCGTATCTAAATCAATGTACCAGTATGGCAAAAGCTTGTTATTTGGATACAATACAAACTCTCAATCTTCCTAGCTTTGAGGGACTTTACCTCAAAAATTATTTCTCTAACTTAAGACTAACTGAATTTTTGATACTGTTCTCTATCATTTTATCATGTACCCATTATTTTTACAAGAATTCTATCTTTTTTATATGGGTGCAAATTTTTAAAGGTGGATACAAAATTGTAACGATTTATAAAAAGCTCAGTATCATCCGATTTATTCATTTTATTTCCCCTATGGAGGTTCATAAACTTTTAATGCTATGGTATAATGAGTAGTAGTAACTTCGATCGTCACCAAAGTCAAAAATTTTAAACTATGACGAAAACCTTGTTGCTTAGCAACCACAATATATGCTTTAAGGCAGTGACATGTTTATGCAATGTTTTTTAAATAACATTACAGCAGTAAATCAGTTTACTAAAACTACAAAAGAAAAGTACTTTGGAGATAATCGGCATTGATAGAAAGAATGAATGAGTTAGTTGGCACGGCATCTCAGTACGTTTGCATAACAAGACCGCGAAGGTTTGGCAAGACAATAAACGCAATGATGCTTGCTTGTTATTACTCCAAAAATGCTGACTTTAAACAGCTCTTTGACAAACTTGAAATTAGTAAAAGCAAGTCATATTTGGAACACTTAAATGAGCATAACGTGATATTTATTACATGGTGTAATCCTACAAAGGAATATAAAACTTTTGATGAATATATGAATGGCTTCATTCCTCAATTAATTTTAGACCTAAAGAAGAATTTCCAAATGCAAAAATTAATGATAATGATGCACTTGGAAAAATTTTTGAAGATATATATACCCAAACTGGAGAGAGTTTCATATTTATAC
>CAKUYF010000083.1 GCA_934702115.1 uncultured Eubacteriales bacterium
CTGTAGGACGTGCAGGGCGGGGCAGCGTGCCGGGTAAAGCTATAATACAAACTTTTACTCCTGAAAATCAAATATTAAACTTAGCGGCTGATCAAAATTATACTGAGTTTTTTGAAAACGAAATAAAATTGCGAAAGCTTATGCTTAATCCTCCTTTTGTAGACATATGCGTTATAATGATAACAGGTAAAAACGAAGAAAAAGTATGGAAAGCGTGTACTCAATTTTTTGAAAATCTTAAATCAACTGCAAAAAATAAATATGGTGATCTTCCGCTTAGAATTTTACCTCCAACAGCTGCAATCATTAAAAAAATTTCTAATAGTTATAGATACAAAATAGTAATAAAGTGCCGAAACGGTAAAAGGTTTAGAAATATGATTCGTGAGCTTATCTTTGATTTTAAAAACTCAGGAGAAATTTTAATTTCCGTAGATATTAATCCTACAACGATTCTATAAATTTTGAGCAAAACTTGGCTGCGTTTTTAGATGAAGATTCTATGAAAGAATTAAAATCATGAGATGATGTGTGATTGGCTGCGTCGGATATTGAACGTACTATTCCGAATTCTACTTTATTCACAAATGCGGTTTGAGCTATGCTTCCTGCTTCCATTTCACAAGCTAAGCCTCCGAATTCTTTTTTTAAATCTAAGCGTTTTTCCAAAGAATTTATAAATTGATCTCCGGTTAATATAGTACCTTCTTTAACTGAAATTCCAGGAAATTCATTTTTGAAATTGGCTAATCTTTTGGCAATCCAGGGGGTACATTTTATTTCAACTGAGTTTATACCGCTTATTTCTCCTTTTTTACGGTTAGGAAATGCAGAGATGTCAAAATCATGTTGAATTGTTTCTGAGGCAATGACTATATCACCTATTTTAAGTTTTTCACTGATTGCTCCGGCTACTCCTACGTTTAAAATAAGTTTTGGTTTATAATTTAAAATCATAGCTTGACAGCAAATAGCAGCGTGAACTTTACCAACATTACTAAGTGCTATTACGCATTCTTTTTTTTTAATTGAACCTAAGAAGAAATTAAATGGGTAGCTTTGAATTTTCTTAACATTTTCCATTAAGAGTAATATTTGATTGATTTCTTCTTGCATAGCGCAGATAATACCTATCATTATTAATCACCTGTTTTTAAATATTTTATGAATTTATAATTAAATAGTTCACATAATAAATTTATCAGCTTTGAATGGTACGGGTTATTCGTATTAAAAATGCTGGTTATTTATTTTTATTAAAGGGAGAGATAAGTCTTGGAATACTTAAATGCGTTTATAGTAGGGGGCATAATATGTGCTTTAGCTCAAATACTCATTGACAAAACCAGTATGACACCCGCAAGAATTTTAGTTTTACTGGTAGTACTTGGAGTAGGTCTTACAGCGATAGGAGTTTATGAACCATTAGTAAAATTTGCGGGAGCAGGTGCGACTGTTCCTTTATGCGGCTTTGGGTATTTAATGGCTAATGGAGTAGTGGAAGCTATACGTAAACAAGGAGTTTTGGGGATAATAAGTGGAGGACTAACCGCTGGAGCACCGGGTATTTCTGCTGCAATATTTTGTGGATATGTTGCAGCACTTTGTTCCAAATCAAAGGATAAGTCATAAATTTCGTAAGAAGTTTAAATTTAAGACCAAGTTCAGTTTGGAGAAATTAACAGCTCTAAAGACTGAACTTTATTTTTTTCTTGTTAATACATAATACGGCTTGTATAATACTAATAAAAGAGATTAAGGAGAATTAAAAATTGAAAGATTTATCGAATATAAAAGTAATTAAGCAAATTTTATTGGAAAATGATTTTAAATTTTCAAAGAGTTTAGGTCAAAATTTTATAACTGATTCTTCAGTATGCCCGAGGATGGCTGAAGCGTGTTTGGAGTCAGAGGGAGATGGGGTTATAGAGATAGGTCCGGGAATAGGCACTTTGACTGTGTGCCTTGCCGAGAGGTTCAAGAAAGTATTAGCTATAGAGCTTGACAAAAGATTAATTCCAATATTAAACGGTAATTTAAGTTCATTTAGTAATATCAAAATTATTCAAGATGATGTATTAAAAGTTGACGTTGATGAACTTATAAAAACTGAACTGTCTGAATGCAAAAATATAAGCGTATGTGCGAATTTACCTTATTATATAACTTCAGATATTATAATGTACTTGTTGGAAAAAGAATTTAATATAAGCTCCATAGTTATAATGATTCAAAAAGAAGCTGCGGAACGTATATGTGCATTGCCGGGAGCTAGAGCGTCGGGGGCAATAAGCGTAGCAGTAAGATACTTTGGAGACCCGGAAATACTTTTTAATGTTAAAAAATCCAGTTTTATTCCCGTGCCAAAAGTAGACTCATGTGTTATAAAGATAAAAGTAAAAAAGGATATCTCCACAAAAATTGAAAACAGAAACATTTTTTTCAAGCTTGTTCATGCTGCATTTTCTAAGCGTAGGAAAAATCTTTTAAATTCTTTAAGCTCAGGATTATCAATTAGTAAAGATGATACAAGTGAAATTTTGAATCTTTCACATATAGATTCACGCTTGCGAGCGGAAAATCTTAAAATTGAAGATTGGATTAATCTTTCAAATGTAGTATCTGAAAAATTAAGGTGATTTATTTTTTCTTAATTTTTTAAAGAAAGAAGAAAGAATTTCAGAGCATTCTTCTTTTAAAATTCCGCTTACGATTTTAGGGATATGGTTATAAGGTAAATCAAATAAATTTATTATTGAGCCACAAGAGCCTGCTTTAGGATCTGCAGTTCCGTAAACTACTTTAGAAATTCTGGAATTTATAATTGCTCCTGCACACATCGGGCAAGGTTCTAACGTTACATATAAAGTACATCCTGTTAATCTCCACCTGTTAAGTTTTTTACACGCTTTATTTATAGCGTCAATTTCGGCATGTAACAGTGCATTTTTAAGTATTTCGCGTTTATTTCTACCGGTGGATATCACTTCTCCATCGTGAACTAAAACAGCTCCAATGGGTACTTCTAATTCCTCTTTAGATTTATTAGCTTCCTCCAGTGCTAAACGCATAAATTTGTAGTGTTCGGAATTATTCATTTAAAAAATCCTTTTAATTGATATATTTTAAATTTTTATATTTCGAAGTATGCTTTATTAACATCTATGATGCATTCATATCCGGGTTCTATTTTTTCGAGATTTAAGGCAATTAATTTAGATATTTCAGAGTCTGTTTTTTCTATGTTGTACGGCACAGATATTTGAAAAATCAGTTTTGGTGCACTTCCCGGTACAATTCTAAGATCATAGACTTTAGAGTCTTTATGAATTAATTTTACTAAAGCTGAAAGCTTATCTCTCATATCGTTAACGACTTTATCATCGGTTACTATTGGATCCATATGAATAATAGCTTGACATTTAAATTTATTTTTAAGTGTTTTTTCAAGTTCATCTATAGAGTCATGAAGGTCCATAATATTTTTATTTGCTGAAACTTCCGCATGAAAAGATATTGAGCTTCTTCCGGGACCGTAATTATGGACTACAAGTTCATGTATACCAAGAACGTCTGGAAACATATTTACTATTTCTTTAATTTCTTTTATAAGTTCAGGAGCCGGAGAAGGACCTAATAGAGGATTCATTGTTTCCTTTAACATTTTTATTCCGGTATATATTATGAATATAGCTACGCCGATTCCTAAGTATGCGTCAATGGAAATCCCTGTAAAATAGGTTATTATCATTCCGATAAGGAGAGTTAGAGTTATAATAGCGTCTCCTAAACTGTCAAAGGCTGTAGCTTTAACTGCGGTTGAGTCCATTATATCTCCGATTTTTTTATTAAATGCTCCAAGCCAAAGTTTAATTATCATTGAAGATATAAGAATCATTATGGGAACTATTCCTGAAGTTACTACTTCGGGGCTAAATATTTTTTCTATTGAAGACTTAGTAAATTCAATTCCCATAAATATTATAGCAATTGAAACTATAAATCCTGAAATGTATTCAATTCTTCCGTAACCGAAAGGATGATCTTTATCAGCAGGATTATTAGATGCTTTGAAGCATATAAGTGTTACAATT
>CAKUYF010000084.1 GCA_934702115.1 uncultured Eubacteriales bacterium
TGGCTGAAGAGGCGCCCCTGCTAAGGGTGTAGGTCGAGCGATCGGCGCGAGGGTTCAAATCCCTCCTTCTCCGCCAAAGTTTATGCCCCCTTTACTTCGGTAAAGGGGGTTGTTTGATTTTACTTAAACCTAAGGAGCCAAGAAATACTTTAAAAATATTAACAATCGGGCAAGATTAAAATTTACATCTTAAATGTTTTTGCATCTTTTGGTATCTGCATATGAACCTACGCGCCGCAAGGATGTTATAACGATTTGATATAAATTCGCATAGTTTTATTCTGTACGTTAGTGTATTTTCTATCTAATTCAAATCCCAGTTTTTCATGTAATGCACAACTGGCTGTGTTACTCTCGTCCACATAGCCAACTGCAATGGTGAATCCCTTTTCTTTAGCATAATTCAAAGCTAATGTTTCAGCTCTAAATCCCAATCCCTTGCCTTGAAATTCGCTTTTTATTGTAGGTCCACAACTGATAATGTGTTTTGCATGAGCATATAAATTCATGAATCCAATCACGAGGTTATCATAATAGACAGCTAACATTTCAAAATACAAATTATTATGAATTTTGTTTATACTTTCAGATATCATTTCTTTCTTCTGCGCAAAGGACATCCTCTCATAGGAGATATATTCAAAATCATTTATATTATTAAAATTTATAGATTTTAAACACATCATTTTACATTATCCCTCACAGTATTGATAATGGAAACAAGAATTCGTTTTATTTTAACACGGTTAATTTAAATATTATTATAACAAGCTTTGCTGTGATAATATTACGCCTAAAACATTCTGAACTTTTTCTGCATCTTCAATTTTGGCAAGCCTATAATCTTCCGGATTTATAAAAAGAACGTCCAATAAATGCTTAAAGGAAATACGCCAAGGTGAAACCTCACTTGTTGCAGATAAGGTGCCATTACGATATTTAGTATCAGAAATCTTATTTTCCAAAGAATTAATTAAGTCAAATGTTCGAGTTTCATTGAAAGTCTCTATTTTTAAGGTAAATTCATCAAAATTCTCACATAAGTTAATATCTATCATCATATTAACACCATTTGAGGTTTTCGAACAAAGCTTTATATCGTCCATAGGAATCTTAGTACCACTTTTGCAAACGATGCTTTTTAAGTCTTCCTCACAGTTTAAAAAATTCAATAAATCAACCATGTGAGGAAGTATGGAATAAAGAATTCCTCCGCCTAATTTATAATCACTTTTCCAAGCCTTATTTGGTGGATTTTTATTGAATCCGGCATTGCAAGTGAGTGTTACGGATTTAACATCATTATTACTTATAAACTCTTTAATTTCATCTAAACCCGGTAAAAATCTCAATGCATAGTTCACCCTGAACAATATCCCATTTTGATTTATGATGTCCTTTATTTGATTTATTTCATCTGTAGATAGTCCAACAGGCTTTTCACATAGAATTTTTTTATACTTTTTGCAAGAACATAGTATATGATGCTTATGCTTATAAACAGGAGTGCCTAAAAACAGCCACCCATCAGAAATGCTAACAGAGTCTTCCGGTAAAGGTGATTGCTCTGAAATATGTACCAATTCAACGTCAACGTTTGGAATCTCTTCTAAAACAGGTTTATGTAGCCTAGTAGCTATCCCATTACCTGTAAGAAAAACTTTTGTTCTTGGTTGCTCACTGATTTGGACGTCTATAGCACCTAAATTACAACCTAGAGCAAAAGTACATGATATCAATGTAGTTAAAAACTTGCGTCGTTTAAGCATATAATAAATACCCCTTTAATGTAACTAATATAATATAAAAAATACCAGATCCGGTACACAACGTGAATCGAGTTCAACACCGATACAACTTTTCTTATAAGTTACGGAAAAACCAGTATTCAAGCCGTTTGTAGTCAATGATAATGTTCACATCAGTATAAAACCAAAAAATAAGAAATTTTAGATTTAAAAATTTATTTTTGTGTCAAGGAACGTCTAGAATGTATTGTATCAAATTAAAAAGATAATTATCAACACTTAGATTAATATAAATGCAAAATACACCTGATAGATTATGCTATTGGGTTTTTACATTTTAAAAATAAAAGGAGAAATACAAATGCAAACAATATTATAGACGCCAAGCGAGAAAACCCACGATTTCAATCGTGTGGATGAAAGCTTGGTAAACTGTAAGAATGTAGGGAAACTTGCATTTAGAGAACACATAAATCTTTTGTGTTCTACCAAAGAAACTGAATTGCTGGGAACTCGTAAATCCAACTAAACCACAACACAGAGATGAAACAAGCTCAAATGTGATGGTTACGAAAGTAGAAAAAATTAGTTGGATGGCATATGGTTAAATCCTAAGTGCAGAATTAATCGAAGATCAGCAGCTAAGACTCGAACAGAGTAAAGTTCAACGACTATTCCTCTTGAGGGAAGTACACACAAGCGTGTGGAAGTGGTTTCGCCGTACTAGGTAATGCTAACGGATAAGATATAGTCTGTGCTTGCATGAAAGTGTAAGAAGTTCATAAGAGAACTGGTGATGGTTAGCGCCCATCATTGAACAAACTTCGCACATTGAAAAGTCAATAGGTTCTAATTTGTACAAAACACTTGATAATATACACGATTTGTGCTATAATGTGTTCGTGGATAATCTATACAGAAAAACAAAAACAACTGTTTCTCTGATTAATTACCATTTTGTTTTTTGCCCAAGGTATCGCCGAAAAATTTTTAGCAATTCGGATGTTGACGCTAGGTTTAAAGAATTGATTTACAAAATATCGGAAGATAACGACTGGGAAGTTCTAGCACTGGAAACAGATAAAGACCATTGTCACCTATTTGTTAATGTTCAACCGAAAATATCTCCGTCATATGTAATGAAAACGATAAAAGGTGGAACGTCATTACCTTTAAGGACAGAGTTCGGACATCTTAGCAAAATGCCCACCATTTGGACTAGGTCGTATTTTGTTTCTACTGCAGGTAACGTAGCTCGCGAAACCATAAAACGATACGTTGAAACGCAAAGAACAAGATATTAATTGGGTTAAGGTGGTGTGCAAAAATGAACAAGTCGCATAAGATTAGAATTTACCCTAATAACAAGCAAGAAATACTTTTTCAAAAAACTTTTGGTTGTGTGAGGTTCTATTGGAATTTTCTTTTAGATCAAAGGAAAACTAATTACAAATCAAAAAAAGAAAACCCAGATTTTGTTGAAGTTAAAACAACATATGCTGGATTGAAAAAGATTGGAAATTTTGATTGGTTAAAAGAAGTTGACGCTAATGCTTTAAGCCAAGTAGATATGGATTTAAGAAAGGCGTACAACAACACTTTTAAATCTGGTTTTGGTTTTCCGCAGTTCAAAAGCAAGAAGAAAAACAAGAAATCATATAGAACTGCAACTGGAATAAAGATAAGCAATAAGTACTTTCGTATTGCGAAAATCGGTTGGATCAAACTTCCCGAGGAATTAAGGTTTAAGGGTAAAATAAACAACGTGACGATAAGCCAATCTAAGTCTGGAAAATATTTTGCAACGTTCTCGGTTAAAACTGAAAACTTTACAAAAGAACCATTAGAAACAGCTATAGGCTTAGATTTAGGACTAACTCATTTTTGCATAACTTCCGCAGGAGAAAAAATTAGCAACCCGAAATTCTTTGTTAAATCAGAGAAAAAATTGGCAAGAGAGCAACGCAAACTTTCAAGACGATTAGAAGTAGCTAAAAAACACAATCGTAAATTAGAAGAATGCAAAAACTACCAAAAGCAAAGGATTAAAGTTGCTAGAATCCACGAAAAAATTTTTAACCAAAGAAACGATTTTTTACATAAACTATCTTCGAGAATAACTGACGAGAACCAAGTCATTTGCATTGAAGATTTAAACGTAAAAGGAATGGTTAAAAATCATAAATTAGCTAAGTCAATAAGTGATGTTTCTTGGAGTGAATTTGTACGGCAATTAGAGTACAAGTGTGAATGGAAAGGCAGACAACTTGTAAAAGTTGATAGGTTTTTCCCAAGTTCTCAAATTTGTTCTGTTTGCGGACATAATGAC
>CAKUYF010000085.1 GCA_934702115.1 uncultured Eubacteriales bacterium
GGACGTTTAGCTCAGCTGGTAGAGCATTCGCTTGACGTGCGAAGGGTCAGCGGTTCGAGTCCGTTAACGTCCACCATGAATGTTGTTCTCCGTCAGGGGGACTTATTTTTTTGAGGTAGGATAAAAATATGAATTTTAGTGTTTTTACGTTTGGTTGCAAGG
This sequence comes from uncultured Eubacteriales bacterium, assembly GCA_934702115.1. Taxonomy (GTDB): domain Bacteria; phylum Bacillota; class Clostridia; order Oscillospirales; family Acutalibacteraceae; genus UMGS1491. Next base: position 163 of record CAKUYF010000085.1, read on the forward strand.
TTAATCAAGGTGAAAGCCAGTCTGTGATTTCGGAGCTTGTTAGTTACGGGCATACGTTTTGTGAATCTCCTTTCAATAAGATAGTGGATATAGTAATAGTAAATTCCTGTACTGTTACTGCGGAAAGTGACAGAAAAATGCGCCAGTTTATAAATAAAGTAAGGAGAGAAAATAATGGTGCTATAATAGTTCTTATGGGATGTATGCCACAAGCTTTTCCTGAGACAGCTGCAGGGTTTAGAGATGTTCAGATCATAATAGGAAATAATAAAAAATCAAAATTGCCATTACTTATAGATAGATACTTTAAAGAAAGAAAGCAAATAATATCCATAGACAATATAAATTCAGTTAAAACATTTGAAGAAATAGAGACTCCGTCCACATCAAGTAGATTCAGAGCATTTCTTAAAATCGAAGATGGATGTGACAGGTTTTGTTCTTACTGTATAATTCCATATGCTCGGGGAAGGGTAAGATCTAAATCTTTAGAGAGCATAAGGAAGGATGTTATAAATTTAAGTACAAGTGGTTATAAAGAGATTGTTTTAACTGGGATAAATCTATCGTCGTATGGAAAAGATTTAAATTGTGGATTGGAAGATGCAGTTAAAGAGGTAGGAAAAATTGAAGCTGTAGAGAGAATAAGGTTAGGTTCTTTGGAGCCTGATATGCTAAATGAAAATCTCATTAAATTATTAAGTAAAGAATCTAAGCTTTGTGCTCAATTTCATTTGTCGCTTCAAAGTGGAAGTAATAATACGCTGAAGAAAATGAGGCGGCTTTATAATAGAGAAGATTATATAAAAACCGTAAATCTTTTAAGAGACAATTTTTCAGATGCTACTTTTACAACGGATCTTATGGTAGGATTCCCTGGAGAAACAGAATCGGATTTTGAAGAGTCGTTAAGCATAATAGAAGAAATAAAATTTTTAAAAGTTCATGTTTTTCCTTACTCTATAAGACCGGGAACGCTTGCTTCTAAGTTTGAGAATCAGATAGGAAAAGCTGTTAAAACAAGAAGAGTACAAAAAGCTGTTGAGATTTCTAAAAAAGTGGGTAAAATTGTATTAGAGGAGTTTGTGAATAGAAAGATGAAGGTTCTTTATGAAAGCTGTGATTCTGAAGGTTTTTATAAAGGTTATACGTCCAATTACATTTTAGTAAAAAGCAAAAGTAGTGAGGACGTTCGAGGCAAGCTTCTTGAAACAGCATTAGTGATTAATCAAGGAGATCATTTTCTAGGTAATATACTTTAAAGAAAGAAGGAATGACTATGAAAGCTTTTGAAAGTAAAAATCCCGGTGAAGTAATAGCAGAAGAAAAGGGACCGTTAATAGTTGATTTTTTTGCTTCATGGTGTGGACCTTGTAAGATGCTAGCCCCTGTTTTAGAGTCTGTAGGGCAGAAATATGCAAGTAGTTTAAAAATACTCAAGGTAGATATTGACGAGTATCCTGAGCTTGCAAATGAGTATAAAGTGATGTCAGTACCGACTTTATTATTTTTGAGTAATGGAAAGTTGGTCGATCGCGAAGTTGGATTTATACCTGAAGAGAAGCTTTGCTCTATAATTGAATCTAAGTTTATGGTAAAAGTTTAAAATAGGGATGTAAAAGAGGTATAGTATTTGTGAAAGACATAGTTATAATTGGTGCAGGACCTGCAGGGCTTACTGCCGCTATTTATGCACTTAGAGCGGGAGCAAAAGTTACTGTTTGTGAGAGTGAAATTTATGGAGGGCAAGCTTCAATAATAGATAAGATTGAAAATTATCCGGGATTTGCCAGCATAACAGGTATGGAATTTTCAAGTTCTATTTACGATCAAGTAAGGAAGCTAGGTGGAGAATTTAATTTCAGTAGAGTAATTGAAGTAGATTTAAATTCTGATATTAAGTCTTTAAAGCTTTCAAATGGTGAATTATTAGAAGCTAAATCGGTGATAGTTGCTAATGGTTTAAAAAGAAGGATTCTAGGTTGTACTGGGGAAAAAGAGTTTATAGGCAAGGGGGTATCTTACTGTGCAACATGTGACGGAGCCTTTTTCAAATCAAAGAAGGTGGTCGTAGTTGGAGGTGGGAATACTGCTCTTGAGGATGCTTTATATCTTTCCAATATATGTAAAGAAGTAACGTTAGTTGTTAGAAAGGACAAATTCCGTGGAGAGGCCTATTTAGTAAATGATATAAACGAAAGATCTAATATAAAGGTTTTGTTTAATACAAATGTAAAAGAGATTTCCGGAGAAGAGGCTGTAAATAGGGTCAGTTTTATAAATTCTGAGGGTAAATGCTGGGATCAAGAGATAGACGGTGTATTCATAGCGATAGGGTATCAGCCGGACTGCGAAATATACAAAGGGCAAATTAATATGAACGAAAAAGGTTATTTTTTAGCAGATGAAACATGTGAGACAAATATTGCTGGGGTATACGTAGCGGGAGATTGCAGAGTAAAGGCATTAAGGCAGATTGTAACAGCGGTTGCGGATGGTGCCGTAGCAGGAAATAAAGCAGCTGAGTATGTTCGCAGGAAAATTTAGATATATTAAAAGTTTTAAGAGGGTGTCAGAGATGGCACTCTTTTGTGATTTTAAATCACTTTACAAAGGCAAAAAAATTAGACAATTTGGAAATTAAAGTCAAAAAAAACAACTAAATTGAAAAAATTAGTTGCAATAATTTTCTATATGATGTATAATCAATTTAGGACTTTGGGATTTTAACCAAAAGGCCGAGCAGATCACCGTCCTCGACCAACGGTGACCCTGCGTAAGGTAGGCACAGTACCTAGGCACAACTGCTATTTGCAGCACTCGGCTATATAATTATAGCATAGAATTGCAAAATAGTAAATTCCCGAATTGTGAAGAAATTCCATTTAGGGGAGGAAGTTAGTGTACTAGGGATCTGAATGATACCGCGGTGCACTTTTGTTATGCCCAAGTTCTGACCGCTAAATGTGTTGAGTGGATTGCTTCTTTGGAGTGATTCATTCTCACTGGCGGAATATGAATTGAAGGGATGACTAGATGAAAAGTCTAAACAAAATCCTTCAAAGCATTTTCAGAACTTCAGTAGTCTGTTTAATGGCTACTTTCCTCCCCTTTGGAATGAACGGTGTAAAAGTAATACAAGCGCCTTAATTAGACTCTTGTATAAATAGGCCGATTATTTCAGAAAAAACTAAAGATGATAATGAAGCTTTAAAAGTTCCGGAATCAGAGTCTTGTTGCGATAAATTGATTGTTTCGAAAGAGATTAAAAATGAGAGTGAAGCTTTAAAGGTTCCGGAGTTAGACTCTTATAGTAATGAATCTATTGTTTTAGAAGAAGTTGAAAATGAAGATGAGGAAGAGGATTCTCAAGAAATGATAGTTTACGTTACTAAAACGGGGAAATGTTATCATAAAAAAACGTGTGGATGTTTAAGGGATTCTAAGATGTCAATAACACTTGGCAACGCCTTAAAGCACGACTATGAAGAGTGTTCTAAATGTTTTGAATAAGGAAAGCGAAAGAAGACTACAATAAGTAGTCTTCTTCATATAATTTATTATGTATTAAATTTATGGATCTATAGAGATCGTTGGATTTTAATACTACCGAAACATGATCATTATCGCAAGCTGTCATTTCGATATTTACATTTATTTCATGGAGTGCTTCAAAGATTATAGAAGCGATGTTTAAGTTATAACTTTCTTCGAGGTTTACTACTGAAATTTTACATTTATCTTTAGTATATGAGATTTCAAAATTATTTTTATCAGGTAGCGGATTTTTTTCTATAAAATTCAAGAC
>CAKUYF010000086.1 GCA_934702115.1 uncultured Eubacteriales bacterium
TTTGAATTGTTCGTAAAAAAGACAACAAAAGTGTCACGAGCAGACTTAGGTGCTGGAACACCTGAGCCCTGCGAAAGGTAACTTGACTACCCTGCACAACCAAAAAAATTGACACTCATGACTTCTCGATTTTAACAAATTTATAGCCATGTTACAAGTGTTAAAATAAACAAAAGTGTATAGGGTTTAATTTATCTACCAAAAATTAGCCTTATACCTTTTTTGTGTTGTGCTAAAAGTCCAGAAAATAAATTTAGAAAGGGCTTTTATTGTGGACATTTTTGAAAAACAACCTGTAATTTGGAAAGACTACAAAGGAAACGAATTGAAAAATTTAACACTTGAGGCTTTCAAAAAAATTCAAGAACTTCGTCAATTATTCGGAGAAGATACTTATTTATTGGATACGCATCTAATAAATCTTACTGGAGGTAAACATGAATAAGTTTTACCTTAACAACATAAATATAGAAAGAATATTTCTACATCTTGCAAAAAATGATAATGTGAGCGTAGAAAAGGTGAAGAGTGAGATAGAGTTAGCTATCAATACAATGTGGGAAAAACAAACTCCTCAAGCAAAAAAACTCTTTCCAAATGGTAAACCCACTTTAGAAGAATTTATTATAACACTATATAAAGCTTTAGAAAGTAAAATATAGGTAGCACACTTCCTCAAATTCTGATAAATTGCAAGAATCACAAAGCATCCTATGATTTAGGATGCTCATCTTAATTTTTAACAGGTGGTCTTCTCGTTATCTGTAAGCCAATCAATAGAGACACCTAAAATTTGTGAAATAGCTTTGAGTTCAATATCATTTACAGGTCTTTTTTGTCCTTCCAATAAAGAAAGTGCTGGTATGCTAATTTCTACTCCCATAACTTGCATTTTTGCAAGCAACTCTACCTGACTCATTCTTTTAAGTTTCCTTGCTTCTGTTACTCTTTTTCCACTTATATTTCTTTCCCCAAGTGATAACTTCCTCTTATTCACAGTATTTACCTCCTGTGCTTAGAGTATAATTAATTTTTGTATTGCCAAATTTGGTATTACCAAATATAATTGAATTTAGTATTACCAAATTTCATTAGCAATATTTAGGAGATAAAATAAAATGGACAGACCGTTAAATATAGGTAATTTCGATTTTTGTGAAAATTCATTAGACATAAATTCCGAACAATTAATTGAAAATATTTTTAAAAGCCAAAAATCGCCGATAAAATATTTCCCATTTAGCAAATCACAAAAATTAGAACTCATTGATGCACAGTATGAAATATTTGAACTTGCTAAGTTAAATAAAGCAAAAGTAAGTATAAAAGTAGACCTCCCTAGACTTATTTACTTAGTAGAGATTGAAAGTGATAACTTTATCTTTCAAGAATATGCAACATGCTACAAATTACAAAATATTCTCTCACCCTCATATAAAATTACTTTAGAGATTACTCCACAAAATAAAATCATTATTAACATTTCATTTAATCTTAAAGTGGATACTCCCTCCAAAAAAGAAAGCATAGCAACTTACCACATAACTTCTTTTGAAAAAGTTCAACTCTCAAAATACGTTATTAGTGAATTTAGACTAAAAAATGCAATTTATGGTTCTTATCCAACATATATGGATGTGAGTATTAAAATCGACGGGGAAGCACAATCCAGAAATGCGACTTTATTTATTGAGTCGGTTTTAAAAATTGGAACTGTAAAATTGTTGATTCCAGAGGAATATCAATTAAACATGAGTGAAGAAGATTATGAAAAGTTAGAATCAAAGTTTTGGTCGATGTATTTTCACAAGGCTCTGTCTTCTTTTTACAAAAATCCGTCTAGTTTAAGCACAATAAAGACAGTATCTCAAAATCTTAAATATCTTAGGTGGAATAAAAATCTTTCATTTTTTGAAGGGGCAAAAGCCATCGGTGTAAACTTATACACACTTTATAAATTGGAAAACGGTAAATTCAAGTCTAAGGATCTTAAAAAAATTAACTATAACTTGCTTAAAAACGCATATTCAATTGAAAAAAACGAATTGTTTATACCTGAAAATTTTATACAAGCAGTAAACTTTGAATTTATGGGTAATGGATATTTAGAAGAAAAATCTAAATATAGATAATAAATTTATACTCCCCTCCATTTTCCTGAAACACCGGCAAAAACATCATATTCTACCCACTTACCATTATTACCTACATATAAATAAGCTTTCTTATACTTGCCATCCATTCCAAACCTTACTCCAGTATTATCATCCCTTTGTACGATTTCTGAAAGAATAGCTTCGCTACTTATAGCACCGAGTAAATCTTCAGAATAAACTCTAAACTGTACAAACGATTGATTTTGCAAAAAGGATGCAGAAGGTGTGAACGTATAAGAAAGCTTGTCTGTTTTTCCAGCAAGCGAAGTCCACTCGCTCCAATTAAAGCCATCAGTAGAATTTCTACTTTCCAAATTGTAAGCAGTAATGTTGTTATCAATATCTTTAGCTTCATTCCAAGAAATAGTAAGGGATTCTCCTAACACATAACTAAGTAAAGAAGTTTTTATTTCGGTGGGTGGATTAGGCTTACTGTTTCTTCTTATTGCAGATGTTTCTTTATACTTTGAATAATAAGAACTTCCTGCAGTTCCTCTAGTTAAAATTCTAAATTTTATATAATTTCCTCTTGCCACAGATGTTCCATCAAAACTGTCTGTTCCACTTGAATCTGACGAAGCTATATCTTTTAATTTACTATAACTTCCCCATGTTTTATTATCTTGGCTCGTGCTGTACTCAATTGTGTACCCAATAATAGAGTTATTATCTCCTCCTGCTCCTCCATTCCATGACAAAATAATATTGCTCTCAAACGGATCGGGTCTACATGAAAATGAAGTAGGGGCTAGGCATGAAGTGTATAAAATTCTCCTTACGGAATTACTTTCTCTAAAGTCTGAATAATATGAACTACCTGCTGTTCCTTGACTCCTGACTCTATACTTTATATACCTTCCTCTGCTTATTTGAGGAGAAATATTAGCAGAAGTTGATTCAGTTGTTGTTAGACCATTCCAACCACTAAAGCTGGAATTATCATTACTTGTTGCATACTGAATATAATAATTTTTAACTTTATTATTTGTTCCGTCAGCCCCTTTGCCCCAACTTAATTTTACTCTGTCCTCAAAGGGATTCGGAGAAACAGAAATCCATGCTGGAACACCGCACGGGCTATATATAGATATTGTTCCAAGACTAACTTCAGTAGATGAAACAGTTCCTCTATCCAGCCCAGATACTGCCACTCCGCCAAAAGAAGCAGATAAATTTATCTTCTTTTCTGCTCCATTAGTATGATCTACCGAAAAAATTGCCGAACATAGCGTTGCTGTTTTAGATTTTCTTGTATCAATATCTAAATTATCGTATCTTCCTACTTCGTTTCCATTACAGTAAATTCGACCCCAAACTTGATGGAAATTATTCCATGCACTATTTGAATATCCATCATTTCTTCTGACGTATAGAGTAGCATTTACAGTTGAAGTAAGCCCTGAAACACTGCTATTCCACGACAACCACACGTCATAAACACTAGATTTTGTACCATTAGGCTTATATGCTACTCCGTAAATTTTACCACTTGCCATATTTTAATTTCTCCTTTTATTCTGTAGGTTTTGGTTTAATCCATAAGGCTCCTTCGACATAAGACGGCTCTGTTTCACTTATAATTACACTAAACGGAACCTTACTTTCTACATATGTTTTTACTGTGGTATTAACTGCTTTCTCCACTTCAGAATCAACCTTATCTTGAATTGAACTCTCAACTTCTGCTTTCATATCTTCTACAAATTTATCAAAGTTCTTGTCAATGTAGTGT
>CAKUYF010000087.1 GCA_934702115.1 uncultured Eubacteriales bacterium
ATGTAAGGGTTATAAAGTAAGAAAATCCTATTAAACAAAATACACGTTTCATAATCCATTATAAATTTAAATTTGCATCAATTTAATTTTGAAGCATTTAAATTCATTTTTCCCTTTCATTATAAGTAAAACAACTTCCTAAGTACAATTATACGTTATACTTTCAGAAGTTGTCCAGCGCATATTGAAAATTTACAAATATCTTAGTTAATACACATAGCTTAATAAAACTAGAATGAATTTATCCCGGAGGCCATTTAAGCTTTCTACCTGCTAAAATGTGAAAATGAATATGAGGAACTGTTTGTCCTGCTATTTCTCCGCAGTTGTTTACAATTCTGAAGCCGTCTTTAATATTTAGTTTATCCTTGAGCTCAGATATCTTTTTAAAAATGTGCATGATTAAGTCTGCATTTTCTCCTATTTCGAAAGCATCTTTTATATGTTTTTTTGGTATAGCCAGTAAATGAATCGGAGCTGCGGGTTCAATATCCTTAAAGATTAATATTTTTTCATCTTGATATACAATATCAGATTTCAATTCTCCATTGGCTATTTTACAAAATATACAATTCATAGTATCACGTCCTTACTTAAATTATAAACATCTTAATTGCAGTTATTATTGTTTATAAGATTATAAATAACAACAATATAATTGTCAATCAATTGAATTTATTAAATATAAATTAAATTTACGGAGATAAAAAAGTATATAATTAATTATTGAAACAGTTCTGATTTTTGAAAATCTTAAGATATTAATCTCTATTATTAACATTAATAAAGAATTTTTAAAAATACTGGAAGTAATCTAAAATTTCCTATACTAAAATTTCTCATATAGATAAACTTTTTGTTTTTATAAATTTATTGATTTTTAAGATTAAAGTGCTGTATAATATTGACGATCATTAAGTAAATATGATTTAAGAAATAAATCATATTTCTTTAAAAATAATAGAAAGGGGTACTGAATGTGAGCAAATCAAGTACTATTAAGACCGAAAATCATTTTATGAAAGGTCTAAAAGATGGAATTCCTGTAGCACTGGGTTATCTTCCGATTTCTTTAGCTTGTGGTATTGCTACCAGTAAAGCGGGTCTTTCCTTTTTTTTATCACAGTTTATGTCTATGTTGGTTTATAGTGGAGCGGGGCAGTTAGCAGGGACTAATCTTGTAAAAGGAGGGGAAACTGTAATATTCATGTATGCACTGACTGTATTTGTAGCGAATTGTAGATATATACTTCTTTCTATGTCGCTTGCACAAAAGATTGATCCATCTGCAAATTTGTTACAGAGAGCATTGATAGGTGCATTTAATACCGATGAGGTATTCGGTGTAGTAATGAAAGAGAAAGGCGATATAAAGGCTTCATACTTTTTTGGTGTTGCGACTTTACCTTACATAGCTTTTGCAGTTGGTAACGCATTAGGATCTTTTACTACTGATTTACTTCCAGCTTCTTTAAGTTCTGCTTTAGGCATAATGGTATATGCTATGTTTATTGCAATTATCATACCTCCTGCTAAAGAATCGAAGCCAATACTAATAGTTTTGCTTGTAGCCTTAGCATTGAGCATAGTGCTGGAATGCATACCGGTAGTGAAGAGCCACTTAACTCCTGGTTGGATAATTATAATTTGTGCTGTAGTAACTGCTTCAATCTGTGCGGTACTATTTCCGGTAGAGTCTTCAGAAGAAAAGGAGGAATTATAAGGTGTCAACACAACATTTGATATACATTTGTTTAGCGATGTTTGCAGTAATGTTAATAATGAGAATTGCTCCTATGTTATTTATGAAGAATAAAGTGAAAAATAAGTTCTTGCAATCTTTTTTAGCGTATATTCCTTGCGCAGTTTTAACTTCTATGACTTTTCCGGAGGTTTTTTCTTCGACTTCGAGTATATGGTCTGCTTCAGCAGGAGCGTTAGCAGCTGTTGTACTTGCATATTTCAATCAAGGATTAATTGTAGTAATACTTTCTTCAACAGCTGTAGTATTTGTTTTTGAGCAATTAATGAACCTGGTTAAATAGATTATCACATAAAATTTATAAAGTTATACTAATTACCTCTTACAGATTTCTAAATTTGTAAGGGGTAAAATATTTTAAATAATGGTTTTTTAAAATTATTTATTGTATAATGAAATTTAGGATTAAAAATTTAACATAAATTCATAATAATAACTATTATGTAGTATGAATAAATAATTAATCTTTTTAGAAAGATTTAAGGATAGCATACTTTATAATTTTTTTGATAAAGCTATACAATAATAAAGAGTTATAGAAATTCAATAAGTTTAAGGGGCGTCTAACAATGAAAAACGGTTTAAATAAAGTTATGAGTACTGTTTCATCAATGTTTCTTTTCATAGGTATTTTAAGCGGACAATATTTTAAAGCTTATGGAAATGAAGAATTACCTAAATTAAATAAATATGAAATATTTAAAGACCAAAATGAAATTAGAAAATCATTAAGTTTGACTCATAGGGAAATATCTGATTTTTTTATTAATTTAAAAGAATTTATAAACTCAGCGGTTAAAGGTGATAAAATTCCTGAACCATTAATAGAGTTTGAATTTGAAGATTCTCCGTTTTTATATCATATGGGACATTACTGCATGCCTGACCAAGAAATTAATGTTGATATATACATTAGGAGATATACCTTTCTCTTAGATCACATTAAGATTTTGTGGTTTCAAGCTCATAAAGAGAAAAATACATACGCTAGTCATCTTTTACAGACTTTAAAAGGAGAAATTTCAAAGTTTTTAAATAGTTTTCATAAATTATCTCCACTTGTTAATGAGAATACATTTGTAAGCTATGATGAAGATTGCTATGCAACGGCAGAATATAAAACTTGGTTTAGAATAAATAAGGAATTAAGTAATTTATCTAATGAATAAGCTTTATAAATACTAATTCGGTAATTGTTTTAACTATCTATTTGACTGAACAATTCTCTCATAATATAATGGAAGTGAAAAATTAAATTAATTCAGTTAAGTTTTAGATAAGGAGAAGCACGATTGGACAGCATAAATGGATACAATAATGAAAGTATATCCTCACTGAAGGGTGCAGACAGAGTTCGTAAACGTCCTGCAGTAATTTTTGGATCTGACGGAATAGAAGGATGCGAACATTCTATATTTGAAATTCTTTCAAATTCAATAGACGAAGCTCGTGAAGGCTATGGTAATATAATAAATGTTACATACTTCAAGGATAACTCTATAGAAATAGAAGATCATGGAAGAGGCATCCCTGTAGATTACAACAAAAAAGAAGAACGATATAATTGGGAGCTGCTTTTTTGTGAGCTTTATGCCGGAGGAAAGTATAATAATTTAAATCAAAGCATATATGAGTATTCTCTTGGGCTTAACGGGCTGGGCCTTTGTTCAACTCAGTATGCTTCGGAGTATATGAATGTAGAAGTTCGACGGGACGGATATAAGTATTTGCTTAATTTTGAGAAAGGTCAAAATATAGGCGGAATGCAAAAGGAAGCTTGGAGCGGAAAAGATACAGGAACTAAAATTCGCTGGAAACCAGATATAGCTGTGTTTACGGATATTTGCATTCCTTATGAATATTTCACTGATGTGCTGAAGAGACAAGCCGTTGTAAATTCAGGAATAAAATTTATTTTAAGATTTCAGCAAGAAGATGGGGAGTTTAAAGAATCAGAGTTTATTTACCCTAACGGAATAAAGGACTACGTTGAAGAAATTCTGGAAAGCGACTATTTAACTCCTGTACAGTATTGGAGC
>CAKUYF010000088.1 GCA_934702115.1 uncultured Eubacteriales bacterium
ATTATATAATCTCCTACCCCTAAACTGGACTTCTTATAAGTTACATATTTATTTGAAACTATACATACCTCATCGCTTGGTAATATTTCTGTTGAATTACGTAATTTCCAATCTTTTAATTTTTTTTCAATCTTTATATCTTTATCTCTTTTATCTATTTTTACAAAAGAATTTTTGTCATATGTAAATGTAACATCAACATGTAAAACTGCTTCTATATTGTCTAAACCTTCTTTTGATTCAGCATTATCTTTTCTAAACTCTTTTTTTACAAGTATATTTTTTGTATAAACTTTTTTACCATTGTCTAAAATATGTTCCTCTTCTGGATTGCAATCAAAGCTTTCAATAGAAATGTATTTATCAAGCTCCATATGACCTCTAGTAACAATCTCGGGATTCTGTTCTTTCTTAGCTTCTGTTGCATATCCTATCGGGCTTAAACACATTAGTCCAATTCCTAAACATAATAAAGTTTTTAAATGCTTCTTAACTTTATTCATAATATAACCTCCTTTTTAACGCTCCAATAATTCTTGATACGCCGTAGATTCTCTAACCGCTTCTTTAATAAATTTATATAAAAGTCCTACAACTCTTTTCTGAGCGTTCAATACTGCATTCTTCGCTAAATCAATATAGTCCTCACTTTCAATATTTTCCAACCTGTAAAAGTTGTCTAAAGATAGTACGGCAGTATTTTGAGCTAAATCTTCAAGTGAATTTACTTCGTAGTATTTCAAGCTCTCTTCAGGTATTACAGCATGACATTCTTCACTTATAAGATCGCATTTTTTTTCAAATTTTACATGTAAAGGAAATTTAAAAACTGAATCTGTAGGTTTATCATAACCCGTGTGTACACAAGTGCTAAGATCTTCTAAAAAGTGAATCGAACGCCCTACTTCTTCAAATACTAAATCACCTGTCTTCCTTAAATCCTCTTTTTCTTTATCTAAAGCAGAGTCATAATTGCCTAAATTTTTCAGCAAAGTTACTTCTAAACAATTTTTGATTGCATTTTCAAAATGGGTCTTACATTTTTTTAGTGCTGTTTCTTTTTCTCCTGCAAAATTTCTTTCGGTGTCCGGATTATAAAAATGATATTTATAGGCACCTTGGTTTTCATCTTCATCCGGTTTGAGACTGTATTCTATTATATGATCTTTATAGTCGTTAACCATTAGCTTTGAAAGCTCATACTCTCTTTCATTTATCTTTCCAGATTTATGTAAAGATTCACTCAATCCGGATAAAATTTCTAAACTTGAATTTGTAACATAACTGTGAGTTTGAGAATTAAAAGCTAAAACATTTGTTCCTAAAGTAAGAAAAACAGATCCCAAGCATAATATCTTTTGAATGCTTTTTGGAACTTTCATTTACCACATCCTCCTTTTTATTTGAAGCTTGACCTTCCAAATTTATTCTACCATCCCCCCTTTTTACCGAATTTACGGCACAAATTATATTTTTGCAAGAATTATAACATATTTTTTGTTACTTGTAAACATTTTTGTTATAAATATCTAGTTTTACTCCTAAATCTTAAACATTTAACTATTCATTACTATAAAATACTTATTGATAAAAACAATGAAAAGCTTTATTATGAGTATAAAACACCCATTAAACTACACGGAGGAAATAAAAATGAAAATAGGAATAGTAGGACTTCCCAATGTTGGAAAAAGTACTTTATTTAATGCAATAACTAATGCAGGGGCGGTATGTGCAAATTACCCCTTCTGTACTTTAGAACCAAATATAGGAATAGTTGCCGTGCCCGATGAAAGACTTGAAAAATTAGCAGAAATTTATTCTCCCAATAAAGTAACTTACGCTACAATTGAATTTGTAGACATTGCCGGACTCGTGAAAGGAGCCTCTAAAGGAGAAGGACTCGGAAATAAATTTTTGTCAAACATAAGAGAAGTAGACGCTATAGTACATGTAGTCAGATGCTTTGAAAATTCTAACATTATCCACGTGAATGGAGAAGTAAACCCTAAATCAGATATTGAAATTATAAACTCTGAATTAATCCTTTCAGATATAGAATTGATTGAAAAACATATTCTAAAATTAGAAAAACTTATAAAATCAGATAAACATTATCTATCTGAGCTGGAACTTTGCAAAAACTTACATCAAAAACTCTGCAAAGGAGAAATGGCTAAGTCATCGGAAACTTCAGAAGAAGATGCTAAATACTTGAAATCCCTTGGACTGTTGACTTATAAGCCCGTAATATACGCCGCTAACCTTACAGAAAAAGATTTAACAAATCCTAATCAAAATCCTTTTTATAAAGCAGTACAAGAAATTGCTAAAAATGAAAAATCAGCTTTGATTCCAATCTGTGCAGAATTTGAATCTCAAATTTCGGAAATGGATAAAGAAGATAAATTGGAATTCTTAAATTGCGTAGGAATGGAAAAGTCCGGTCTGGATAGACTTGTCTCTGAATGCTACGAACTACTGGGTTTAATTTCATACCTTACTGCCGGAAAAGATGAGGTTCGTGCGTGGACAATCAAAAAAGGAACTAAGGCTCCTCAAGCCGCCGGAAAAATCCATAGCGATTTTGAACGTGGTTTTATTAGAGCAGAAATAATTCCTTATGAAACTCTTATTTCCTGCGGCTCTATTTCGGCAGCTAAAGAAAAAGGGCTGGTTAAATCCGAAGGAAAAGATTATGTGATGAATGACGGAGACGTGGTTTTATTCCGATTTAATGTGTAAATAAATAATCAAAGAAAGCAGTGAAAATAATGGAATACAGTTCGTGGGAAGATCTGAAAGAAAATTGTTTAAAATGTAAAAAATGCTCCCTTTGCGAAACTCGAACAAACGTAGTATTCGGAGCGGGAAATATTAAAGCAGAAGTTATGTTTATAGGAGAAGGCCCAGGGGAAAGAGAGGATATTCTCGCTTCTCCTTTCGTAGGAAAATCCGGCAAACTTCTTGAATCAATGCTAAATGATATAGATTTGGACAGAAACAAAAATATATACATAGCTAATATAGTAAAATGCAGGCCTCCTAAAAATAGAGACCCCTTACCCGAAGAGCAGGACTTATGTATCGATTGGCTGAGAAATCAAGTTGCATTACTCAAACCTAAAATTATAGTTGCTGTGGGAAGAATCGCAGCAATGAAAATAATAGATCCTTCAATAAAAATCACTAGAGATCATGGCATATTTTATAAAAAGAAAAAAATCTGGATGATGCCTACAATACATCCTGCATCTCTTTTACGTAATTCAGCTCAAAAACCTCTAGTAGTGGAAGACTTGCTTAACTTGAAAGAAAAAATCTTAGAAATATGTACACATACTTACCCAAAAATAAAAGATTAGCGAAAATAATCGCTAGTCTTTATTAAACCACTTGAAATCCATACAACAAAAAATGGTGCGGATAACAGGAGTTGAACCTGCAAGAACTTACGTTCACATGGACCTGAACCATGCGCGTCTGCCAATTCCGCCATATCCGCTTAAATATATTATAAGTACATTTTACAACTATAAATTATACGTGTCAATATAATTTATTAAAAAACAATTTATTCATAAGTAATTTTTTGAATCCGATTTTTAAAATAACGTTTGTATCATTTTTTGTCTATAGAAATTCAATTTAAAATCAATAAACATTAAAAACAAAGGACTAGTTATATAATTGCCAGTCCTTTAGTTTGAGGTTGGAAAAAATACTTTATTTCCAATATCAATAATCATGACCGTCTACTTCTTTATTATATTCATCTATATAC
>CAKUYF010000089.1 GCA_934702115.1 uncultured Eubacteriales bacterium
TATGCTACTAAACATTTATTTTTGTGATGCTCTTTTTGAACATTCTGCAAATACTAAAATGTTCACAAACCGCATGAGTTCTTATCTTTCTAAGATAAATTTACTCCCATACATGCACAAAACTTTTGATGATTACCTTTTTTCTGAGGATTACAAAAAACCTGAAATCAAAGAAAAGAAAATTGATACTATACCCGACAGACTTGTAAAAGTATGGGGATTTGGATTTACTTTGGAAGAATATCAGTTTTTAAATAATAAATTTTCTGAATGGAAGTCAAAAGTTGTTATTGACGGAATGGCAAGAGAAATTTTAGTCAGAGATTTATGTATCATAAAACTGCAACAACAAAAATCTTTGCGGGATGGAGAAATTGATTTATACAATAAACTTCACAAAACATATCAAGATACTTTATCAAGTGCAAATTTAAAACCCATTCAAACAGAAAATTCGGATAAAGCTATGGAAAAACCTCTGGGGCTTATGATAGAAATGTTTGAAAACGAAGATCCTATACCAAAACCGCTTCCGGAGTGGAAAGACATAGACAATATTCAAAGGTTGTTTAACATCTATTTCTTAGGACACCTTTGTAAAATGCTGAACATCAAAAACAGGTATTCACAACTATATGAAGATGAAATGCAAAAATATCGTGTAAGTATAGAAGAAATTCAAGATTTACCTGATGAAGATGTGTTTGAGTACTTATCAGAAAATGGCTTTGTGGAAAGAACGGGCAAAGATGAAAGCTAAAAATGATAAACAACGAAAACTCAAAGAAGGTATTGGAAAATGGACTTCGTTTTATCGTGAAAATCCTCATCGTTTAGCGGTTGACTACTTAGGTATGAAATGGCTTAAACCTTTTCAACAAGCACTAATCGTCATGTGTTTTAAATACACTTACGTTATGATTATCGCTAGCAGAGGAATGGGAAAATCGCTTATTGCTGCACTTGTTTGTGTACTCAAGTGCATACTTTACCCCGGAGTTAAAATTTGTATTGCTTCCGGCAGACGAGGTCAAAGTGTAAATGTAATCAACAAGATAGTTCAAGACTTTATGGGTTCATCTGATAATTTGAAAAATGAAATTTTAGATTTTAAAGTTAGCAATTCGTGTGCAGAAGTTTCATTTAAAAATGGCTCAAACATTAAAGTTGTAAAGGCTTCTGATTCGGCAAGAAGTACTAGAGCAAATTTCATTTTAGCAGATGAATTTGTACAAATAAAAAAGAACATATTAGATAAAGTCATAAGGAAATTTAAAGCAGGAGGACGTACGCCCGGATTTTATTTAAAAGAAAAATATAAAGATTATCCCAAAGAACCAAATACCGAACTTTATCTTAGTTCTGCGTACTATAAATACCATTATAGTTTTGCAAAATTCAAGTCATTTTTTAAGTCGATGATTAAAGGTGATAGCTATGCAGTTGTAGGTTTCCCGTATCAGCTTCCTGTTTCAGAAAAATACTACCCTATAGAGCAAATTCGTGATGAAATGCTTGAAGATGATTGGGATTCTATCGGGTGGAGCATGGAAATGGATTCACTATTTTTTGGAGAATCCGAAAACGCTTTTTACTCATTTGATGAACTTGATAATGCAAGAAAACTTATCAATTCTCTATATCCAAAGTCATTTTATAATTTACTCAGTGATAATAATTTTAAATATCAGCCAAAGAAAAACGGCGAAATCAGAATATTATCCGTTGATATTGCAACGCAAGGCGGAAGTAAACGAGATGCTACTTGTTTTGCGGTTTTACAGTTAATTCCTTATGGTAAAAATCAATTTTTGAGAAATCTTGTTTACATAACAACAAATGAGGGCGGTCATACATTTAATCAAGCACTCAAAACAAGACGATTATTTTATGATTTTGATTGCGATTACGTTGTCATTGATAGTCAAGGTGTCGGAATTGGTGTGTTTGATAACCTAGTACAAGAACAAACCGACGATACAAGAAATATTGTTTACCCTGCGTGGTCTTGCGTTAATGACGATGGTATGGCGAGTAGGTGTAAAGACCCAGATGCTCCAAAAATAATTTATTCTATCAAAGCAAACTTGCAGTTTAACTCTGATTGTGCAGTATCTCTCCGGGATTCCATAAGACAAGGTAAATTCAGACTTTTAATCAACGAAAATGAAGCAAATGAAAATCTAAATCATTCTAAAAAATGGAATAGTTTATCGGTAGAAAATCAGGTTTTGTTTCAGGAACCTTTTTATCAGACAACGGCATTAATCAATGAAATGGTAAATTTAAGTTTTGAAATCGTAGGTGGAAAAATACGAGTAAATAATCAAGGTGGCATTAGAAAAGACCGATTTTCCGCTATTTCTTATGCTAATTTAGTTGCAAATGAACTTGAACGAGAGCAACGAAATTTCCAAGATGAGTACGAATTTCAGACGTTTATAAATTAGCTTTAAGAGGTGTTTTATGGAAGATAAAAATTTTGAAGTCAATAGTTTTTGGGGTTATCAAGGTGCGTCAAGCGGTAATTATGGAGATTTATTGTTTGGAACTTCATATGAAAATTTAAAAGAACTAATAAAAAATCCAATGGATAACAATATGGAAATACGGCATTTAAGCAGAGAAATTTACTCAACATCAGGACTTTACAGTAATATTGTTGACTATATGACAAGCCTACTTACACTTGATAGGATTGTAATTTCTAAATCTGAAAATCGAAAAATACGAAAAGACAATAAATTAAAAACTGAAATTTGTCTTAAACGGATTAAGGATAAGGAATTTATAAGAGATATGCTGTTTCGTGCTATGCTTGATGGAATTGCTGTTTCTTATCTTGAAACATCAAAAAATCCTACCGATAACCAAAAGTTCATTAATGATTTTGATGTAAAAAGTATTTGTGAGGTAAATTCTAAAAAGTTTAATATTTCAGTTTGTAATCTACCGGCTGACTATATTCAGATTGTCGGAATAAAAAACGGAAGTTATCAAGTGGCTTTTGACCTCAATTATTTCACAACCTGCACTGGCGAAAAGCTTGAAAGTAAACTAAGACGATACCCTAAAGAAATCAGAGAGGCTTTTTATAAACGAAGTAAAAACCAAGGCTTACCCAATTGGTTTGTACTTGATAACAACCGAACTATAGTTTTAAAAATCAGAAGCAGTAGAGAAGAAAAATGGGGTCGTCCTTTAGTTTTACAGGCAATAGAAGATATTTTGTATTCAGATTATTGGACTAACACTAAAAGAAATGTTTTATCTGAAATAAACAGCAAAATTTTTTATATGGAATTTCCGCAAGGTAAAGAAGTCGGGACAAGTGCATTAACTCAATCGCAACAGAAACAACAACACGAAATGGTTAAAAACGGCATACTTAAACGTGGTAATTCAGGTGGTACGAACTTCTTTTCTATTGCAAGTGGAACGAAAATAAACAAATTAGATGTTGATACTTCTCTATTTAAAGACGAGTGCGAAAAGGAGCTAAAAAATGATATTTGTACAGATTTAGGTTTTGCATCTAGCCTTTTGTCGGGTTCTTCTTCATCGTATTCAAGCGGACAAAATAATTTGCAATTAGTTATAAGTCAGGTTTATTCATGGGTTGAGAGTATTTCCTATGAACTTGTAAAAACGATAAATAACTTAATTATCAAAGATATAAAAAATCAAATTGAAATCTATTATCTTCCCTGTTCTATAGTAAATAGAAAAAATTTTATAAATCAGATGAAGGAACTTTATACTTTAGGGCATGGGT
>CAKUYF010000090.1 GCA_934702115.1 uncultured Eubacteriales bacterium
TGATTTCCAAATTCAAAATGTTTATGCTCAATTATTCTTGTATACGGTACTTCCCGCTCAGTATAATTCACAACTGCATTTCCTTGATAGTTATTTTTATCAATAATTTCAGTTTCGAATTTCAAACTTCTGTAATCAAGCTTGCCAAATTTATAGCCGTAGAATCTGTCTATCTCACCTGTATAAATAATTTTCTCGGCTATATCCGGTTTTTTCTTTATAAATTCAAAATAATCCGTATTTAATAAAACTTCTGAGCCTTTAAGCATATTTTCTATTATTGGAGTGTAACCACCAATAGGTATCCCTTGATATTTATCGTTAAAATAATTGTTATTATAGGTAAACCTTACAGGCAACCGACGAATTATGAATGCCGGCAAATCTTTGCAATCACGTCCCCATTGTTTTTCAGTATATCCTTTTACAAGTTTTTCATAAATATCTCTCCCGACTAAACTTACAGCTTGCTCTTCCAAATTCTTAGGTAAAACAATGCCGCTTTCTTTCACTTGAGACTCAATAATATTTTTAGCTTCATCAGGAGTTTTAATTCCCCACATTTTACTAAAAGTGTTCATGTTAAAAGGAAGATTGTAAAGCTCATCTTTGTAAACAGCAATAGGAGAATTTACAAAATCATTAAACTCAGCAAACTGATTTATATAATCCCAAACTTCTTTATTGCTTGTGTGAAAAATATGAGCGCCATATTTATGAACGTTTATTCCTTCGATGTTATCAGTATAAATATTACCTCCAACATGATTTCTTTTATCAATAACCAAACATTTTTTACCTTTCTTTGTCGCTTCATTTGCAAACACTGCGCCAGAAAGTCCTGAACCTACTATTAAATAGTCGTATTTTTCACACGAAAGCCCCAAATCATTCATTGGTTTAGCAGAAACAATTTGAGTAAAAGCAAAGCTCATTAAAATAAGAAATGTAAAAAATACACTAAGAAATTTCTTCATACAATTCATCCTACTTTCTCAAGCTTAAATCTTTGGGCATTTGTGCCATTGGATTCCCAACATCTGATATTTGTTCCCATTTTGGTTTTTCCACCCTCAACGTCCAAAGTAAGTCCATTGCACTTCGAAATTATTTCGTAATATCCGTTTCCGCACGAAACAATATACCATTTTTGTGCGTCAGTCCTGTTAACTTCGTATTGCCAAACATTAGTCCCTATTTCTTTTCTTCCTCCACAAACATCCACTGCTTTATTTGAACATTTCGAAACTACACTAAAGCATCTTTCTCCTGCATACTTAATATTGAACTTCTGGGCATCAGTGCTGTTTCTTTTCCAAAGCTGTAAATTTGCTCCATTCTTCTTAGAACCCCTGGATATGTTCAAAACCATGTTATTATCCAGTGCACTTGATACAACATAAATTCCATCTTCAATCAAATATTTCTTCTGCAGTTTTTCAAAGCAATCAGTTTTCTCCGCACATTTCCACCAAAGACTTGACTGCGGGTAAGCAAATGGAAATTGCCACGGCTTATTGGAAGTATAGTGAATAATACATGGACTGGTTTTTGCAATGTTTACTTCCTTGGCTGAATGCAACTCTGCATTGCTTTCAAAAATATAATGCGATATAACATTATACTTTAAAGGAAGAAGTTTTATTTTACCATAGCAAACTACATTCAAAGTATCTTGATCGTGCCATTCAAATTTATTTTCTCCGGCTGTTTTCAAAAGTTTTTCTTCAATACTGTCTTCACGCATGCTTTTTAAGTTAAATAGGCATACTCCGGCATTCACGTACTGATCCATATCCGGAATATTTAAAACCTCTTCATATGAATTATATCCTTTGTGCCAAGCCACATACTGTTGAGGCGTATACTTTTCAGATCCCATAGGGACTATACCATCCAAAACACCTGCAATATAATAACCTGTTAAATCGCAGTTGAAAAGCTCGGTTAAATCTTTCTGAACTAGAGTATCTGCGTCTATATAAAGTATCTTGTCCAAGTTAGGCAAAAGCGATGGAAGCATTAATCTATAATAAGTAGCTGTAACTATATGACGACTCGTGTAAAGTGATTTCATTTTGTCGGTCATGTCAATTAGGCTGACTTTACAATTTGAGTACTTTTTCTCTAAACCAAGCAATTCATCTTTTAAGTCTTGATCGAAATTTCCTGAAATCATAACATAAAAGTCGATTTTAGTATTAGAAGAATTTCTGTTTTCAAGCACTGACGTCATCGTAACAATCGCAGGATAAACATAATTTCTGTCAGTTGCAAGGGCTATAGAAATCGGATTTTCATTAGAAAAACGTTTGGTTCGCTTTTTCAAAAATTTAAATTTTTGAGCATTAGTTCTATTCAGTTCCCAGCATTGGATTTTTGCCCCATTATCACCTTTATTGCCAGTAACGTCCATTGCCAGCAAGTTACATTCTGAAATTATATTAAAATTTCCATCTCCGCAAGGTACAATATACCAATGCTGAGCCTGAGAATTATTATCTTCCCACTGATGAATTTTAGTGCCGGGTTTCTGCTCAGCATAACAAACATCAAGCATTTTTCCAGAGCGAACAGATCTTATAGTGTAGTATCCTTCTTCAAATCTTGTTATTTCAAAATCCTGAGCCAAAGTGAAATTAGGCTCCCATTGCTGAACAGCAGCACCATCTTTCACGGAACCTTCCGAAATATCTAACCGCTTCACATACCCACTAGAAGCAGTGGATATACGATAAATTCCATTTTCCAAAGGAATATTTTTACTTCCCGCTGCCGAATATTCAAGTTTTTTCAAATCTTTTTGGACGTAATCTGGGCACTTTGCGACGTTCCGTGAATTGTAAACATCAGATCCAAAAGAATCAAGTATTTCCTGAGCGTGTTTTAAGTAAACACTTCCCCAAATCCTTGCCCAACGAACTATCAAAGTAATCAAATTATGTTCGTTATTATGAAGGCAGTTTCCTGAACGCCAACTATCACAGATATACTTGAACATCTTATAACTATTTAAAAATATATCTTCACCACTCATGTGTGAAAGTGCACAAGGTCTTATTCTGTAGTTGTAAAATGTAGCAGGAATGGATTTCACTTTCTTTGCTCTTCCAAGTGCCATGTAAGTAAAGCAAGTATCATCTGCAGGTTTTATCCCTGGAACGAATCTGATTTTATCTTTTTGAATTATTTCATTTTTAAATAGATTGTCCCACACCCAACACCTGTAATTGTTTTGTATGTAATTTTCAGCCGATACAATAGGAGCATCAGAAAAGTCAATTTTATTAATATGATCGTCTTTTCCGTCATCAAATATCCTTGCTTTAAAATTAAGTATATCTACATTATCCTTCTTCGCTAATTCATAAGCTGTTTCATAAGCACGAGTGTCTACATAATCATCCGAATCCAATAAAGCTATGTATTCTCCAGTTGCGGCGTCGAGTCCTGCATTACGAGCTTTTTGAACTCCTCCATTTTCCTGATGTATAACTTTAACCCTTTTGTCCTTTTTGGCATACTCATCTAAAATGGCTCCGCAATTATCCGGTGAACCGTCGTCTACACAAATAATTTCAATTTCTTTCAAAGTTTGATTTACAAGGTTGTCCATACATTCCCGTATCC
>CAKUYF010000091.1 GCA_934702115.1 uncultured Eubacteriales bacterium
AAATAGGGCAAAGTGCAAAACCAATGCGAGAAGACCTTACAGATAAGTTGTCACGGAATTTCTTGGGCAGACAAGAAGAAATGATAGCGATAATTTTGTTGGATGCTAAATGTAAAATATTATATGAAGGGATAGTGAGCAAAGGTACATTCAATAGAGTAGAATTGCATATAAGAAGGATAGTGGAATTGATAATACTGTTTGATGCTGCAGCTATATTAATAGGGCATAATCACCCCAGCGGGATTGCAACTCCATCTCAGGAGGATATTGCTACAACAAAAAAGCTGGAATATTTATTCCGCACTATGAATATAGAGTTAATAGATCATATAATAGTATCAGACGTAGATTATATATCGTTAAGAGAGTGTGAGATTAGCGGTCTATTTGGTAATTAAAATTAATAGCAAGAAAAATCCTTTATTATGAATGTAATTTTTTAAATTCATTCCTAGCATAAAAAGTACCTCTAGTATTTTGTAACTAGAGGTATTTATTTTTTTACTGTTGAAATATTTTTATAAAACGTGAAAATACAATAATATATTAACTAATACTACTGTCAAAAAGAATCCTATGGATATTACTCTTGTCCAGCGTTCCAAAAAAGCGTCAATAGATCGAGACTTATTCTTTGTTAGGAATGTATCTCCTGCCGAGCCTGTAATGGCTCCTACTGGTCTTTGTTGCCCTTCTTGGAATAAGACTACTAATGTAACTGCGATTGCCAAAACTATTAGGACTAATCCCAAAATGATTTCAACTATGCTCATTTTTAACACTCCTTTTCATTAATTTTCATTATTAATTCTGCTTAACCATGCGTTTGCAATATCAAGTGCGGGGTAAAGTCCGTTTTTTTCACTCATCTTTACGATTTTTTTACTTCCTTCTGTTTCAGGATTAGTATCTATCATTTCAACAGAAATTTTAGATGAAATTTTTAAGTCGGACATTAGTGCCGAATCCTTTATTTCCATCTTTACAACATATCTTTCAGAAGCTTTTCCGTAATAAATTACTTCATTACATCTTACCAAAGGCTTCCCCTTATAAATTTGGAAGGGAGTTAAATTGTCTTTTTTCTTGTTGGATGTGATGTTTTTCATAATTACAAACTCTCCAGATTAAAAATTTTATGTTCTTGAAGTATAATCATATCATTAGGATGTAATTTTTTCAATACTTTATAGACGATTTTGGTTAAAATTTGTGAAAAACTTAAAAATTATAAGTTAAAAGAATAAAAATAGAATCATACATTTTGTTCATTCTATTATTTCTTGACACCTAACTTTAGTGTATAATACAATTAAAATATTTGATAATCTAATAATACATTTTGGGAATATAATGAATAACTCAAAGATGTTAGAATTTCTTGATCAGTGCCTGTTAGATGAAAAGACACAAAATTAGTTTTTTAATTTATTAACACTTAGTATTGTTATCTTATGTACACCAAATGTAACTGGGAGGTAAAAATTAACTTGGAAATAGTAATGATTTCTTTATTATTTATAGTTGTGGCAGTAGCGGCTTTTGCACTTGGAGTAATTTATAGGAAGTTTCAGACCGAAAGCACTCTTTCTTCTGCAAAAGAGGAAGCAGCAAAAATAATTGAGTCCGGAAAAGAATTAGCTGAAACCAGAAAAAAAGAAGTAATTCTTGAAGGAAAGGAAGAAGTTCATAAGTTTAGAATTGAAACTGAAAAGGAGCTAAATGAACGAAGAAAAGATTTACAACGTCAAGAATACAGAGTGATTCAAAAAGAAGAAAATTTAGATAGAAAAATGGAAAACTTAGAAGGTAAAGAACGTAATTTAAATAAGAAAGAAAAGGAGGTAGAAACAAAAAAACAGGAAATAGAGGTGATAAAGAAAAATCAATTTGAAGTCCTTGAACGTATCTCGGGATTGACTACTAAACAAGCTAAAGCTTTTTTGCTTGAAAGTCTCCAAGACGAGCTTACTCATGAAAAGGCTCTTAGAATTACTATGTGTGAACAACAAATTAAAGAAGAATGTAATAAAAGAGCTAGAGATATTTTGTCGTTAGCCATTCAAAAGTGCTCAGGAGATTATATTTCAGAAGCTACCATTTCAGTTGTAGCTTTGCCGAATGATGATATGAAAGGGCGCATAATAGGTCGTGAAGGAAGAAATATAAGAGCTCTGGAAAGCTTGACAGGAGTTGACCTGATTATCGACGATACACCGGAAACTATAACTTTGTCTTCTTTTGAACCGGTTAGAAGAGAGGTGGCACGTTTAGCATTAGAAAGGTTGGTAGCTGATGGAAGAATTCATCCGGCTAAAATTGAAGAAATGGTTGAAAAAGCTAGGTATGATGTAGAGACGGATATAAAAGAAGAAGGAGAACGTGCTGCGCTGGAAGTTGGCATAAACAATATGCACCCAGAGCTAATAAGGCTTTTAGGAAAGCTTAAATATCGAACGAGCTATGGCCAGAATGTACTTAATCATTCATTAGAGGTAGCTCATATTTGTAAAAATCTAGCTGCTGAATTAGATATAGACTCCTCTCTGGCAGTGAGAGCAGGACTCCTTCATGACATAGGTAAAGCGTTGGATCAAGAAAATGAAGGTTCTCATATAGAGCTTGGAGTAAATGTTGCAAAGAAGTACAGAGAAAACGAAGCTGTTATACATGCAATTCATGCACACCATGGAGATATAGAGCCTAAAACCGCTTTGGCTTTTATCTTACAGGCTGCAGATACAGCTTCAGCCGCTCGGCCCGGTGCAAGACGTGAAGATCCTAATAATTACGTTAAACGACTTGAAAAATTAGAAACTTTGGTTTCTTCATTTCCTGGAGTTAGGAATTGTTATGCTATGCAGGCTGGACGTGAAATAAGAGTAATGGTTAAACCGGAAGTTATTGAAGATGAAAATATGATACCTTTAGCTAGGGATATGTGTAAAAAAATTGAAGAAGAATTAAACTATCCCGGACAAATTAAACTAAGCATTATAAGAGAAAGCAGAGCTGTTGACTATGCTAAGTAATTACTTAAATAAAAGTTGAGTAAGCAAAAAGTCCTTAAGGAGGCTAAAACACAATGAAAGTATTGACTATTGGAGATATAGTTGGTAAAAACGGAATTGAATTTTTAAAGTCAAAATTAAAAAATTTAAAAGAAGAATATCAAATAGATTTAGTAATTGCAAATGGAGAAAATTCTGCCGAAGGTAATGGAATATTACCGGTATGTGCCAATAAGCTTTTTGAAAGCGGTGTAGACGTTATAACTGGCGGGAATCATTCCTTTAGGAGAAAAGAAATTTTTCCGTTTTTAAATAGCAATCACAGACTTATAAGACCTTTTAATTATCCTAAGGAAACAACTCCTGGTTCAGGTGTTTGTAAAATTTCGGTAGGGGATATAAAAATAGGAGTAATAAATATAATAGGAGTAGTATACCTTGAAAGTTTAAGATCACCTATTGAAGCTGTTGATCAGGCGATAGATATGTGTAAAGATTGCCAGATTAAAAT
>CAKUYF010000092.1 GCA_934702115.1 uncultured Eubacteriales bacterium
TCTATTTTAGAGGCTAACTTATGTTAGAAAGTTTTAAAAAAGAGGAGATAATTCCAAATGAACACCAAAATTTGTAATAAATGTGGAATAGAAAAGCCACTTTCCGAATTTTATAATAGGAGTGCAAGTAAGGACAAGAAAACTACGTATTGCAAGGCGTGTATAACCGTTTATCAACGTGGATATTGTAAGAAAATACATGAAATGCGTGAACGTGCAGATATGCTGGTAGCCTTTAGGCTGCTTAAAAGAGATATCAAGAATGTGGCAAGGAGGAAAGAAGATGGATATAGAAGACCTTAAACATGGTTTAAAGCTAAAATCTAAAATTGATAGCTTAGTATGGAAGTATAATAATCTTAGATATTCAAATGGTAAACCAGATATGGCAAGCAGTAGCTTCCAAAACGGCACAGAATGTAAACTGATTAAACTTGCGGAAATCAAAAAGCAGATAGATACTTTACAGCAAGAATTACAAGTATCAGTTAAGCAAATAATAGATTTTATAGAAGAATCCGCACTTGATGATAGGTCAAAAGTAATTTTAGTTAGAAGATATGGATACTTAGAAACCTTTGAGGACATATCTAAGCATATGGGATTTACTCAACGACATGTGTATCGACTACATAGTAATGCTTTAAAAATTGTCAGTGATATGTCAGTATCATGTCATCTTGATGACACTTAAAAAATTTGCTATAATTATAATTGAGGCGAAGCCTCAAAAATGTTTAATATGCAATAGAAAGGATAATAGCATGAAGTGCTGGGAATGCGGTAAGGAAACAGAAATAAGATATTATGGCTTTGAGTGGTCTGGAAATAAAAATTGGTCACGCCAATACAAAAATTTTCCTAAACGAGAGTATTGCGATGCTTGTTATGGTGAAAAGCTTGAAGAATTTAAATCAAAAAAAGAACAATATGTGCTTTTAAAGAAAGAACTGATGTTTGAACGGGCTTTAAAAATATTAGACAAACAGGATATCGATGTTTATGAGTATCAAGATATAATAAAAGATATGGAAGAATATGTGCATCAAAATCCTAATAAATTTGATAGTTCACATGAAATGATTGCAGGCATTATTCTTGTTTACAATGAAATACCTGCTAAAATGCAATACAAAATAGACCAATATAGGGCTGATTTTTACATACCAAGTTTAAAAATTATCCTTGAAATTGATGGAGCAACTCATTCGCAAAATGCTTATTACGATAGCAAACGTGATGAAAAAATTCGTGAAATTCTTGGTTTAGATTGGGAAGTTGTAAGAATAAGTACACAGTACCTTGAACAAAATGCTGAGTTATTAGTCGAAGCAATAAAAACCATAAAAACTGAAAAGCAAAAATTAAGAAAAGAAAATTATGGAAAATTGCCAGAATGGTTTTCAAAAAGAGAAAAGGCTAAACGTCCTAAGAAAACTATCGTTGGCGATGATTTTCTTTCTGATTAAAATTATTATAGTATTGAAACCGTCCTAAATTTAAGGGCGGTATTTTTATTGAAAGTTGGTGAACCACATTGAATTTAACTGAAAAACGAAAGAAATTCGCCGAGTATTACGCTCAATGTGGTAATATCACAGAGAGTGCAATAAAAGCAGGATATTCAAAGACATATGCAGAAACCAGAGCTTTCAAGCTACTGGAGAATATCGAGATTTGTCGGTATATTCAGGAATTAACGGAAAAATCCAAAACCAACAGGATTTTAACTGCCATACAAAGACAAGAAATCTTATCGGATATCGCAAGGAACGAAGAAAACTATCCAAGCGACAGAATTAAATCTATTGATACTCTTAACAAGATGACTGGTGAATATTTACAAAAGGTATCCGTTACCACGGAAGATAAACTTCCAGAGCTTTTAGAGGCTTTAAAAAGCGATACAGACTAAAACAGCGTATTCTATTACGAAATACGCTGTTTTTGTCACACAGTTGTGTGACTGTTAATTTTTGGTCGGGATTTAGGAGCTTTTCACTCCAAAAATACTAACTTTTCTACAATTTTTATCTTAGAAGGGGAAATTAAATGGCTTTTAGGATAGGTCGAAAATATAAGGATTTTTTAAAGACCTCTGCGAGTGTAGAATTTTTAGAAGGAACTACAAGTGCTGGAAAAACCACTATAGGTGTTATAAAGTTCATGCTAAAGGTTGCCGAAAGTTCTAAAAAGTTACACATTCTAAGTGGTTTAGACCTTGGAACTGTTGAAAAGAATATTATTAATAAAGATTTAGGTATTAAAGATATCTTTGGTTCTTTGGTTGAGTATAATCCTCGGGGTAAGGGAGAAAATACTTTGCCACATCTTGTGTTTGGAAATAAGATTATCTATGTACTTGGCTATGATAACAAAGCACGTTGGAAAAAGGCTCTTGGTGGGCAGTATGGGTGTTTATATATCGACGAAATTAATATAGCTGATATGGAATATGTTCGAGAAAGTTCCATGCGTTGTGACTATCTAATGGGAACGCTTAATCCAGATAGTCCTGATTTGCCTATATACAAAGAATATATAAACCATTCACGACCTCTTGAAAAGTATATCCAAGACACTCCTATTGAGATTTTAAACGCTTTATCGGAAGAACCAAAGCCTAATTGGGTGCATTGGTTCTTTTCTTTTAACGATAACGTAGGACTTACTCCAAAAAAGATAGAACAGATTAAGACGAACGTTCCAATGGGTACTAAACTTTGGAAAAATAAAATCTTAGGGTTGCGTGGTCGTGCAACTGGATTAGTCTTTAGTAACTTCACGCAAGAGAACGTTAAAGATACTGAATATTTTAAAAATCTAAAGTTCAAGTACTTCACTTGTGGTGTAGATACTTCTTATTCGCAAAATTCTGCCGATACTATCGCATTAATGTTTTGTGGCGTTACTGAAAATGGTGTTTTTTGTGTTTTAAATGAAGAGGTTTATAACAATGCCAACTTAGAAACTCCGCTTGCTCCAAGTGATGTGATTATTAGGCTATATGATTTTCTCGAAAGAAATCGCAAAGATTGGGGCTTATCCCGTGATGTTTTCATAGATAGCGCCGACCAATCGACTATTATGGAAGCTAAAAAGTTCAAGATGAAAAGGGGCATGGTATATAACTTTATAGGTGCGTACAAGAAAACCCAAATTATTGATAGAATACACCTTCAGCTTGGCTGGATAGCTAACTTTAAATACTTAGTATGCAATAGGTGTAAAAATCATCTTGCTGAAATGGAAAGTTACTCATGGCAAGATGACAAATACTTACCAGAAGATAGTCATGACCATACTATCAACGCTGTACAGTATGCTTTTTTACCGTTTAAATCCAAAATAGGCTAAAGGGAGTGATATTATTAACATTATGGATATTATTAGAAACAAACTACAAGACTTCTTGAACATTCAACCAGCTACACGACAGAGTATAAACATCATAGAACCGTATACTTTTGAAACT
>CAKUYF010000093.1 GCA_934702115.1 uncultured Eubacteriales bacterium
GCCGAAGCAAAACTCCAAGGTTGAAGTTGAATACTTGTTCTGAAAGGCTGGGAAAGACTCTTCTTCACAAGCGTAATTCATTTGATTGGACAATTGTTTTTTTTCGAGGGAAATGAATCCAAAATGACACGCAATCGTATAGTCTGTTCCATCACTTTCACCGAACGTTCTTCAGACGGCGACCGGCATGCCTGAAGGACGTTGAAGAAAGGAAGAAAACAGGTCTGCAAATGAAAGAAAGAGGGGGAAAGAATTGTCCACCTCGTAGCTAAAAACATTTCACCGGTGTTTTCATGTTGATACCAATAAGTGGCAGATCTGAAAACTGTCATGAAGAATTTGAGGATATGCGTTTTATGGAAGGATATCCCGCACACCTTAATCTTATTTGGTTCGATGAAATCCGAACAGTAGGGAAAGAAACAAAGTCTGAAAAAAGATCGAACCGGTGCACATTCTATTCACGCTCCATGAACCTAGATTCTTCCATGGTTTAGTTTTCTCTTTAGTTTGCCGTTCATACCATTTCTTTGAACGCAAAACAATACAACAAAACCATTCTCGAGATTTTTGGGCCAAAACGCAATCTTCAACATACGGAACGGAACTTTACAAAACAGTCGCATCATGACAATTCAGACTTTCGGATTTCAATTACACGACGTTTGCGCAACCGAGACAACTACGTTGGAGATCGTTGATGCTTGGGAATGTGAAACCGCAATCAAAAAATATAGCAGTACGAACGGCGAAGACGTCAAATCGTCTGGCAAGTGCACGGGCATCATATCCATTGTGTTTGCTGCGAGCGATGACATGGTTCTTCTCTGACCGCGACAGACGACGGTTAGTTGCGGGCAGCGATTGTCGCGATTGCGCCGGGCGCTGACGTTGTGTGCGTGACGGGAGTTCTTGCAAAAAGGCGCAGTCCCGAAGTCTTCTCTTTGGCGTCGAGAGACATCTGCCAGCACCAAACAGAAAGTCTCCGCAACAAACTTCCATCATTGTTGTCACTCAGCTTCTCCAAACAAGTCTGGAGTATGCACGTGACGCTCGTCATGTTCATGCAGTGCATCGTCCAGCAAGGACTGTCGCAGTTGTATATTTGCAGCCACCCTCGTCAAATCCTTTGAAAACTGAACTGCTCTCCGGAGTGAGAACATCACGCCCACCATCGTGATAACAACGCAACATCCCATTGGGTTGAAGAGAACAAGCCAGGCGTTCCGTTTCATCTCGAACCGGCAAGCTTGGACGTTACCACAAAACACGGACAGTGCACTGAGATACATGTCTTATATCGACTCTGTGAGTGTGTGATGACGATCGTGTAGTACCCTGTTTGTGTGGGAGAAGTGTTGGCGTGCATGTGAGTGTGCGATGGGGCTTCTTTGATTCCGTGCGGTCAACGAAAGTTCAGTGGAAAATAACTCACAGTCAGCCTTCTCAAATTTGCGACCATCGACAACCGTGCAGTGAACGAGCGTACTGGAAGTGCCGTCTCAGCTGTCCACTGCCTTGATAACGACATACTTGAGACAGCAGCAGTCGCCGTACCCGTTGATGTGAAGAGGCATTCGACGTTCTCGGGGACAGTTCCTGAAAAGGACGATTCCGCATGAACATCTTGATCATCGAGAAGTGGACACCAATATGCCGGATGTCTGTCGTCGACCGCGGAGGTTCCTAACCAACAGTAGTTCCACTGTCATTGGCAGCACCACTCCTCGTTTGTGTACCAGACGCCTCCGAGCAGGCCTGTCGTGTTGATCGACGGGACACAGCGATGGCTGAAGTGGCAAAACATTTTGTGTGAGTTCTCCTTCGCGGCGGTGATGACACAAGCGCCTCAGACATGATGCTCATCCGCCGAAATTCGATCATCAACTTCATATCGCGGTCCGTCTCATTACAGCGATACTTGTCAGAGTCCAACACACACGGAGACTGTGGAGGTATCATCATGGGCGATCCGCATGTTCAGTTGGAAGACCCTGCTGTTGACGAGCGTTTTACCGATGGGTCATCTTCTATCGACAATTTTGTCGCAACTCAAATCACATCTGAGCCAAGTCAGGCCCAAACAAAACCGTTTCGCACAACCTCAACAAATTGACTTTAGTATTTATTTTATTTTCTCATTCAACAATTTGTCCTTTTGGTGTCATTGCCTTTGCCTCACCTTCGAGGTAGATGGTTTCTCGACTCTTGTTGGGGATCCATTTCTTCAAATGGCTACTTCACATGTTACAACAAGACATGTCCATTCAGTGCCAAACTCTCTTTTCTTGAACCAGGGGGTGGTCATCCTACCGTTCAAAAAATTCTGTTTCCAGTTCATTGGCACATGGTGTCCCATTCTATTTTTAAACGGTCACTTTCGCTTACGGGTCGGTGATGTCACCATCTTCCCTATTCTTGCGGCTGTCGCCCGGTTCTTTTGACGTGGCGTTTCTCCGTTGTTTTATACCCCCGCGTTTCGTTTCATATCCATATTTAGACAGCCTTTCATGTTCAAACCGTTTGACCAGTCAATTCAATTGTCACCTGAAAGGATTCGGGCTCGTGGGCTGTCGCTGCTTTCAGAAACCAATGACAAAACATTTGTTTACAAAGAGAACAAGACCGGCAAGCTTCACCAGGCTCGCTTCCGGAAAGACTTCCGGAACAGGATCCGAGGCAGCTCTGGTACGTGGTCTTCGGCAGCCGCTGGCGTCTGGTCTGACTTTCGTGGAGGGAGCTGAACAGGGGATGTTGGACAGTTGCGCAAACGGGCTCCGGTGCGGCGGCAGACAGGCGGCAGGTGCTCGGCAATGTCATGAATCGACTGCTGAATGCGAGTTTATATAGTGCAAACCCTCTGTTTCAAGGGTTCTTCCGGCACTGACCTCTATAGGAGACGTTTCCATGCCATTTATTGCCTTTTGTTCCGATCTTTCAAAGAAGATGATTTCTCTTTTCTCGATCAGCATTCGTCTTTCGCCGAAGGACTTACCCAATGTTCGTCGGAAATGTTTTGTGTCCTGTGACGTCCTTCTCAAGGAAACATCGACAACAAAACGACTTGGATACTGCCTGCACTGCCACAGAGTGTTTTCGCTTTCGTGGACGAAGAGACACACGAGGCAGATTCGAAATACAGACCACAACTTCTCTCGCTTCTTCAACCCCGACAAAATGGAACTTTATCGTCAAGACATCACGTCAGAAATCGAATTGATGTATGAAAGGGGACGCCTCTCCTCAATTCCACGTTCTCCACAAGCGCCCGAATCGTCTTCTCGCGTCGATCATCTTGAACGTGAAGAGACTGCTCTGATGGACGACAACCTTGAAATGGTGGCGCATGATGTTGAGCCCCAAGAAGGAAACGCCTCGGTTTCCAAGCCGGATGAACAGAGACTTCATGACATCCAATGGGAACACGAGTGCGACTGCATCAAGGA
>CAKUYF010000094.1 GCA_934702115.1 uncultured Eubacteriales bacterium
GGGATATTTCAAAATTGTCTTGTCTTTGTTTGTTTTCATACCACGATGAAAAATTACCTTTTTGAATTTCGATATTTGTCTTATTAATACACAAAATATGGTCAATACAGTTATCTAAAAACTGGCGGTCATGCGATATGAGAATAAACCCCTTTTTAGATTTCAAATAGTCACTGATTATTTTTCTAGCTTTTATATCCAAATGGTTTGTAGGCTCGTCGATTAACAAAAATGCATTTTCTTTTAAGAATAAGCTAACCAGTAATATTTTGACTTGCTCACCACCACTAAGTGAATTAAACGGACGATATAGTAACTCTTCGTCAATATCTAAAAAAGACAGTTCCTTTTGAATTTTCCAATAATCATAGTCCTCTATGCCTGATTTTTCTTTGATTATATTTATCGCAAATTCTGAATCATCTCTTATTTCAAACGGAAAATATTCAAAGTCCACGTTACTTGAGATTCTTCCTTTGTACTCATATTTTTTCATCAAAAGTTTAAAGAAAGTAGTCTTTCCTCTGCCATTTCTGCCTGTAAAACCTAGTTTCCAATTTGTGTCTATCTGAAAAGATACATTTTCAAATATGTTATCGTAGCTACCATTATAGCTAAAAGTCAGATTTTGCACATTTATCATAGACATACAATCACACCTCTTATAAAAATATAGACTACAAGAAAGTAATTCTTACAGCCTAAAATCATAATTCAAGGTATAATTTTGCATATAACTAGGCAAATAAGAAGCGTAACTTTCTTGCGACAGGCATAATACTACTAAACATAATTTGATAGAGTAATTATAGCCTATAAACTAGCAAGAAATATTGCGCATCTTCCCACCCCTTAAATATTATTTTTTAATTATATCATAAATACGTATAAAAATCAAATTACCCTATTGCTTAAAACAATCAGATTTTTTATGCTCATTTTTACATTTAATTTTAAATATTTATATATGTAAACATATTAATAGAAATTCTCCGAAAAACCGCCATTCATACAATGACAAACATTTTTAATTTATACATATAAAATCTAATTAATAGCTATTTTTCTAAGTCTTTATGACATAGATTAGATATTTTTTAGTAAAAAATGGTAGAAAGTGCGTAACCTGAAATAATTTAGGTGTAAACACTTGTAAAAAGGAGATTTTTCAGTTGTATAAACAAGTTTTTGTCTTGTATCAAATTAAATCACAAATAATATTCCGAACTTAAACAGGACATATTTATAATACCTAAATTTAAAAGACAGAGTTTACACAAATACGTGCTAGGTTCTGTTCTTTTTAGGTTTATGAGGACAAGTTTATGGTGAAGCAGTGGTTTCTCTATTATATACGTTACTCGTAGTTATTCCTAATTGTTTGAAAAAAATCAAATAATTGGGAGGTACTATTATGGGAAATCGTCGTGACGATATTAAAATAAAATTGCTTATTTCTACACAGTGGTCAAAAATATAGACATGAAAGATAGTATTAAACGTTTTAAAATCAATGACAACGAATTTTTGACAGATATCATTCAAGATGTTTATTCAACTTCAGATGAGTATTTTTGTGAAAATAACTTACTGGACTGGATAGAACCAATTGAAAATCCTAATTTGCATAAAGAAATAAAAAATTTAAGTATCGAGGAGAAAACCTTACTACTAAGCTATATTTTCTACAAATAGAAAACTTAAATTGAAATTGCTAAAATTTATAACATAAGTAGACCTACGATAACAAAAATGTTATCCAAAATAATCACAATCCCCGTCTAAGAGACGTGTTATAGAAAGCCCTATAAGAGCATAAGAGTGCCAGCTATCTCAAGAAGGCTGGCTTTTCACTATGTTCAAGCCGAAGAGTACTGATTACTTGCTACCATATTTGTACTTTAAATTTTAGTGCCTTTCAAATATCATCATAGCACCTTTTCCTTTTATGTATTCAATAATTTGTGATACACTATATTTTGGTGGTATTGATAACAGTAAGTGTATATGATCTGACATCATATGTTCTTCTATTATCTCTATCCCTTTCCACTTACATAAATCTTTTATTATTTTTTGTATATCTTTTCTCTATTGATAATATATTACTTTTATCCTATATTTTGGTGCAAACACCATATGATACTTGCATAACCATTTGCTATGTAATAAACTTTGTGTCATGAACAACACCTTTCCTTTAGTTTGATGACCTGAACTTCATCATTATATTCGAAATGGTGTTATTTTACTTAAGTTCTAATCTCACCTGCATAGCACGAGGTTTTTGAAGTACGTTTCGCGTACTTTCCCCAGTTAAAACACAATAATTCCGTTGAAAAGTACATTATTCCATATTTTGAAAAATTAAACCTTTACATTAAAGATATAAAGCCTATGCACATATCCGAATATTACAATTATAAATTTCGCAACGGAAGATGTGATAATAAGGGTGGACTTTCGATGTGTTCACTTAAAGCTCAAAGATTCGTTCTTAAATGTATATTAAATAATGCTCTTTCAGTTGATGAGATAATTACAAAAATCCTGCTCTAAATGTTCCTCTGCCTAAAATTGAAAAATCAAAGGAACAACATAGTGTATTTTTAAATCAAGAGCAAGCAAATGAAATGCTCAAATGTTTTGATAATCACCCTTTACAACCTTTGGTATATATATCTTTATGTTACGGTCTTAGAAGAAGTGAAGTTTTGGGTCTTAAATGGAAAGCTGTAAATTTTGAAGACAATACTTTAAAGATTGAACACACAGTTGTAAAAGGTTTAACTATCGAAAAGAAAGACCGCACGAAATCTGCTTCAAGTAAAGCAACATATAAAATTACTCCTAAGGTTAAAGAAGTTTTTGAAGATTTAAAAATCAAACAAGAAGAAAACAAAAAACTTTTTGGTAATGATTATATTGAATCGGATTATATCTTCACTTGGAAAGACGGGAAATTATTTAGACCAGATTACGTGACAAAAGGC
This sequence comes from uncultured Eubacteriales bacterium, assembly GCA_934702115.1. Classification (GTDB taxonomy): domain Bacteria; phylum Bacillota; class Clostridia; order Oscillospirales; family Acutalibacteraceae; genus UMGS1491. The sequence continues at coordinate 2,994 of CAKUYF010000094.1, forward strand.
TTTCAAAAAATTTTAAAAAAGAGTGGATTTTCACACATGAGATTTCACGATTTAAGACATAGTTATGAGAGTATTCTTCACGATAAGGGCTATAGTTTAAAAAAATTCAGGAATGGCTTAGACATTCCAATATTGAAACAACAGGTAACATATATGTTCACATTTTAAAATCAAGACAAGTTATTGAAAATGATAATGTGGACGAGATTTTTTATTTGTCACACAAAAATACATTAATCTACAAAATAATTCTTATAAAAGCGTAAAAATGGCAAAAATAAAAATCACACAGATACCTTTGAAATTCAGTATCTATGCAACCCCATAAGTGGTGGAGATAAGCGGGATCGAACCGCTGACCTCTTGAATGCCATTCAAGCGCTCTCCCAGCTGAGCTATACCC
>CAKUYF010000095.1 GCA_934702115.1 uncultured Eubacteriales bacterium
TGCTTATATACAAATAAAAATCACTTCCCTATTCATATACATATAGGAAAGGTGATCTGTTTTGAAAAATATTATTAAAAAAAGAAAGTATACACTTAAGCTATTGAAACAGCTATTTCTAATTGCACTTGTTGTAATAGTTACATATACAACTTTAAGACGCCCTCAAGCTGCTTCACTGGGTGTATTAACAGGTATAAAATATTGTACCGAAATATTAATTCCATCGCTTTTTCCGCTAATGTTCCTATCCAAATTTATTGTAAAATCAAACTTATTGGAATTTTTCAAAAAGCCTATGAATTTTATCACTAGATTCCTATTTTATCTTCCCGGTACTACAGCACCTACTATCTTATTAAGTCTCATAGGCGGCTACCCTGTAGGAGCGTTAGGAGTTAAATCTCTCCATGATAAAAAAGAGATAAATTCAGAGCAGTTAAACAGAATGATGTTTTTTAATGTTAATTCCGGACCTGGATTTGCTATAAACGTAATAGGCTTTTCATTACTAAAAAAACCATTTCTAGGAATAATAATTTTAGCAGTGCAAATATTTATTTCTTTATCTATAGGAATATTTTGCGGAGTTTATGCTCGTTTGACAAATAAGCCTATGTACTCAAAAAAAGTAACCAATAATAAGGAAGAAATTTCTTTTTCCGAAGCTTTTATAGAAACGACCTCTCAAGTATCATATACTTTAATCAATATGTGTGCACTAATAATAATTTTCAGTTATCTGATATTCATAATTAAGGAATGGAACATACTTCAAAAAGTAGAACTCATTAGTTCTTATTTTAAAATCGAACCATATAATATTTTATTTCTATTTACTTCAAGCTTAGAAATAACGTCAGGATGTTCTCTTATAACAAATAAAGCTATTCCTTTGCCTATTATAGCGCTAGCGTTGAGCTATGGAGGAATATGTACACATTTCCAGATCTTAGATATCTTAAAAAATACCGAGTTTAATTACTTAAAATTTACATTGTTTAGATTAATAAATGGTCTAAGCTCTTTAATTTTAACTTACATAATATTAAAATTCGCTCAAACAACGCTCCAAACATTCTTTTCTAATACTAACGCTACTATTCCCTCACTAAACACTACAATATTCGGTAGTATAGCAATACTAATACTATGTATTTACTTCATATTAATTTTGAATCAGTACAATAACTCTAATAGATCTATTAAATAAGTTTTTTAAAGAGAAAGTATTAATACTTTTCCTTATTAAATTTAATTCTAATTATAAATATCTTAACGCCTTAAACATTTAATTTCAGGTGTCGCCCTTTATAATGGCAACAATAGAAAACGAATTTTAAAATTTCAATTTACAATTTTAATTCATCAAATCTTTTTCCGCTCTCTCTTTGCTCTTTATAACATTTTTTATATTCTAGATTTGTTTCTTTTAAATCTTGTATAATTTCTTCTATAAAAGTGATAATAATACCTTTTAAAAAATCCTCTTGTATATACATTGTGTTTTTCCTCACGTTTTTGTTTAACGGATTTATAAATTTCAAGGGCTAGTGTCCCATCAATATCGGATAAACTCAATATTTTAAGAGGATTTTTTAATATTTAATCTATTACGGACTTTATTTGCATTCCAAAAATCAGTGCATAGTCAAGTTCTGTTGGTTCCACTGCGTTTCGCATTGATATTAGAGTATCTAAATCTTTTTCTTGCACGTAGCTTAGTTTCTTTTCAAAATCTTGTAAAAGTTCATTTGCGTAAAGATAGTTTCTGAGCCAGTTAGGATTGGCGTAAATCATAGCATAATAACCTTTTGTAGGGCTTGTGGATTTTATTCCACAATATCATTCATTTTAATATATTAAATTCGTTATCTTCCATTTTTGTCAAGTTTATATTTTTCAAGAGAGTTTATTCTTTATTTTTAATTTTGACACTCAAACATGTGATTAATTTTCCTACTCTTTTTCATACTTTATGAAACTAGGTTCTTTTTCTTCAGCATTGAAGTGTCAATCTTATTAGCATTAAATGCACTAGTATTCTCAAAATCAGTTATTTTATTAATATCTTTAGGCATTTGTAACTTAGCTGTTAGGGATTTCATCTGATCTTCCAATTCGTTTTTTCTTTCCGCTGAAGTGTCATCACGACGTTGTTCTTCATACAATTTATGAATTTCTTCCTTAACATCTAAACTATCTTTGGAATGTAATTGTATTTCAACATAATAGCCATAAGGAGTACAATAAATCGTATTTATTCCTTTATATGCACCATTTCTAAGCCAAAAATTTTTGCGTCGTAAGCACGTATACCCGATATTTTTTAACTTTTTATCCCACTCCAAATAATTTTTAACTGTGTATTCTGGTTCAGTCATTGCAGTATATCTAACCCAATCATGCATATCATTTTTACAGACAAAAAGATCCACTACCTGATCAGCCAGAGCAGGATTGTTAGCATATTTTTCTCTTATATCAGATTCAATTTTCCTTTTTAATGATGTAAGCCCCTTAACCCTATATTGCAATCCTTTGCTATTTAATGCATTTCCAAATACTTTCTTCATGTCATCGGTTATCAGAACCTCTACTATACTAAGGTTTGCATGGACTTCTTCTATACTATCTCCACTCATTCTTTGCTTAGTCATAATTTCTCTTTCAATCTCTTCTTGTTTCTTAGTCATAGATTTTACGAATAAATCTAAAAGATTTTGAATGGATTGCAATTCTTTTTTCCATTCTTTTAAATCAGATTGATTGTTTTTATCTTTTTGCAATAAGGCTTTTTCTTGTTTATTTTCAAAATATGTTTTAATTCTATCACGCATAGTTTCCACTACGGCTATTCTTTTTTCAAAGTCACCCGATTTTCCTGCATCTTTTAAATCACTTTTCAATGCTCTTAACATTGTTGTAAATGCTTTTCCTTCATCGTTATCAAGATCAATTTTTTCATAAAACAACTTTTTACAGCTGGACTGCGTACTTTCAACAAACAGTTTCTGAGTGTCTTTTTTTAAGATTTGACTAAATTTTTGCAAAAATTCAAGTTTCTGTTTCATACATTTATACCTCCCATAGAATTAATAATAATTAGTTTGTATCCAATGCTTCGCTTCATTTTGGACTATTCCTAATCTCATTGTATTTTTTGGCAAAACAATAGCAAAACTAAATTCTTATGAATATAAATTATTTTTTATATCTCGAGGAAATTTAGGTATTGACTTCTATCATGTTCTCATGATAGAATAGAGATGTTGAGGTTCAGAGAAAATTGGCTCGTTGGTCAAGCGGTTAAGACACTGGTCTCTCACGCCGGTAACATGGGTTCGATTCCCATACGAGTCACCA
>CAKUYF010000096.1 GCA_934702115.1 uncultured Eubacteriales bacterium
ATGCTATAGAATCAGCAACCAGAGGTTATACTAACAATAAATTCCAAAATACGAGAGTACGTTTTGAAAGCGAAAGCAAAGGAAACGTGCTCTTTAGTTATAACGATAATATAAAAGTCGGTGATACAGTAGAAATTAGTCAAAGCATATCGAACAACGGACTTTATGTAGTTACCGAAATTAAAGACAGAAATACCTATGTTGATAGTCAATTATCAGAAAATATTTATAATCTAGTTACTAAAATTGAATACCCAAAAGACATTTTAGAGGGTAGTTTAGGGATGTTGAAGTGGAATTTAGACAATGCAGATAAAATAGGAATTGCAAGCGAAAGTCTATCAAGGCATTCCGTTACTTATTTTAATATGGATAAAACAAACACAGTAAGTGGTTACCCTATTTCAATAATGGGATTTTGTAGTCCATACATGAAGGCGAAAACATGAAAAAAATAGGCGGAAACATTAGGGCTATAATTCAAATAAAAGAAACAAAAAGAAACGATTTAGGCGAAACTGTAACGGAATTTAAGTATTTTAAGACAATAACAGGATATTTAGACTATATAAGTGGTGAAAGCACGTTTGCGGTGTATAATGCTAAGCTTCAAGATACAACCCATATTTTTATTTGCGATTATGAAGAATTACCCGAAGAAAATAATATTTGTTTAGAAATTGACGGAAAAATATATGAAGTCAAATTGATAGATGTTCCAATGGGCATTAATCATCATATGGAAATATACTTACATTATGTTGGAGAGTGAAATACTTGGCTACTGTAGTTGAATTAAAAGACTATACAGATAAAATTCTTTCTAGTTTTGAAAGAAAAGCAAATACTTTTTTACTTGAAGTTAAAGAAAGCATTTCAAGTCAGGCGTCTATTAATTCTCCTATTGATACAGGAAATTTATCAAGGAGCTTTTTGTCCGATAGTTTTGTCAATAAAAGTGAAAAAACGGCATATATAGGTTCAAGTCTTAAATATTCAGTATGGCAAGAATTTGGCACAGGAGAGTATGCTTTAGAGGGTAATGGACGTAAAGGTGGGTGGATATACAAATCGCAAAAAGACGGCAAGTTTTATCGCACAAGAGGAATTAAACCTCAAAGAATGCTATATAAGGCACTTCTTACTAAAAAACCATTAATCAAGAATCAAGCAAAAAAGATATTGGGGGCAATGAGTAAAAATGGGTGAAAAAGAAGTTCTCAAATGCGTTTATGAGGAATTGACGGCTTTAGGGATAAATTACTATTACATGATAAATGACAGCGAAAATGTGGTGTATCCGTACGTTACAGGTGAATATTACGAATATGAATACAAATACAATGAAATGGCTTTAAAATCACATAGAATAACCGAAAAGACACCAGAAAATTTATTATTTAGTGCAGGAACTATATTCAACAGTATTTTAAATACAACTCTTAACGCATGTAACAGCATTAAAAATGCAATAACACAGCCAATATAAAGTGCTTTTAATTCGGTCAAGAATTTAATTGACAGAATGAAAGGTTTATTTAACTTTTCATGGAGTTTACCAAAAATAAAGTCACCTCATTTTAGTATCAATGGTTCATTTGGTTTAAATGCTCATTCTGTACCCCGTTTGGGGATTGAGCGGTACAAAAAAGGGGCTATTTTAAATGGCCCTACTATATTTGGAGTAAATCCGTATAAAAATAATTTTATGGTTGGCGGAGAAGCAGGTGCCGAAGCTATTGCACCTATTGAGACACTTCAAGACTATGTTAGAGAGGCAATTAATGAAAATCAAAATAATACTTTGAATTTACTTATAACAAAAATATTTGAGTTGCTAAAAGAATACCTCCCGACAGTTTCAAAACAAAAACTTGTGCTTGATACAGGAGCCGTTGTCGGGGAATTATCACCATACATAGACTACAATTTAGGAAATATAAACACTTTAAAAGTCAGGGAAAATTAAATGTATAACAACGTAAAATTCACAAGACTAGTTGACAGCAAAACAAAAGAAACATACAACGACTTGGGACTTTTTCTTTCTTCTTTTGAACTTGAAAACCCCGAAGTCCAGACAAATTATGCTGATATTGTAAGTCGTGATGAGAGCGTTGATTTGACTGAAATACTTAGACAAGTAAATTATAAAAACCGAGATTTAAGCCTTACTTTTACAGTTTGTGGTGGAGCAGAAAAAACAGCAGAAATTTATATATTACTGGCTGTTTTCTTTCATGGACAAAGAATGAAAATAACTTTACCTACTTTTGAAGATTGTTATTTAATTGGACGGCGCAATATAGGAGGTTTGAACAGAGCTAAAAAGACTAGTCAGATAAATGTTACGGCAACTGTGATCCATACAAGTATAAGTAAAAACTAACTAATTTCACAGCAGGAATCGAAGAGCTACCATACAAAATAATAATAAATAATCTTAAAATTCCTACTGTTCCCATAATTACCACCACTAACAATGTTGTGATGAATTTTGAGAAAATACCGATTATTCTTGGAGCGAGGGAGAACATTTAAACACCTCTATTATCTTAAAAGAGAGGCTAAATGAATTTACTTTTGGAGAAGGAAGCGAAGGCACAGTTTCATTTTCATATCAAGAGGGAACTTTATGAGATATGTTATAAAATGTAACGATTATGTTCTCCACGATAGCCGAAGTCAAACATTGAAGTTAAGTATCCCGAAACTTAATCTTGAACTGAATAAAAATGTCACTTTTACTTTTACTATCTACAATAATCACCCCTATTACGAAAAAATAAATAAGCTAAAATCTGTAATTAGTGTATATCAAGACAATAAAATTCTGTTCAAAGGCATATATAGGGTCACAATCAGTTAATTTAAACGCAAATGTTCCAACATCTTTTATACCTATAATCAATAATGTAACACTTACCGAAAACACATCAGGCATATCAGATAAATTTGATTGCTATGTGCAAGGAAAAAGCACAATAAAGGGTATTATTTCCGCAAGTGGAGTGTATTCAAGCACTATAAAAAATTACGAAATTAAGATTAACGGACAATCTTTCAATTCATCAAACTTTACAACAAATGCACTAACGGGAAGTGGTACTTGTACAATAAAAGTTACCGATTCAAGAAATAAACCAGTAAGTCAAAATATCTCTTATCCAGCTACAAGTTATTCAAATCCTACAATAAATACTTTTGCAGTTTTACGTTGCAATCAAGACGAAACAGAAAATGACGAGGGAGCATATGCCAAATATACCCTAGAGGCTACAATTTCAAGTATAAACAATAAAAATGATAAAATATTTCAGTTGCTATACAGAAAATTAACAG
>CAKUYF010000097.1 GCA_934702115.1 uncultured Eubacteriales bacterium
GGTAAATGTTCCGTCCCTGCTTTTGCCTTTATGGGCACTATGATACTTTCATCGGCTTTTGCAATGGACCCTGATGAGAAACCTGTTCCAAGATTTCCGAATTTTTCTGAAATCATGTCTGCAACGGTTGGAGGCGAAAGTGCTGCCCAGCTGCAAAGGGAAATTGATTCACTTCAAAGAAAACTCTTGCTTTTACAAATCAAAGATTATGTATCTTCAAAAGGTTTAAGTGAAGATGAAGTCAGAGCACTTGAAAGCGCTGCTATAGAATGTTTAGATTTTTACCAAAGAAATGAAGAGCTTAGAAAAAGTCACTTTGGATATCCGGCGAATATGGTTTTAAGATCTCCTGCTGTGGATTTTTTCAGGCTTATGGAAACAAACGGATTTTTAGCTAATAATTGTGGAGATGTCTTCGAATCCGGGAATTATCAAATGGATTCAAAGAAAATCGAGAGAGATATTTTAAAGCTTTTTGCAGAAAAATTTGGATTAAAAAAATATTGGGGATATTTAACTTCTGGTGGTTCTGAAAGTAATGCATGGGCAATTAATACCGCTTTCAAAAAGAATCCTGAAGGAATACTGTACTATTGCGAAGCGGCGCATTATAGTATCCCAAAAAACGCTGCGTCTTATAGGCATCAAGTAATTCCACAAGTATCTGATACAAATGAATCAATTAACTGCGATATTTTACTAAGAGAAGTAGAGAAAAATTACCGAGAAACCGGTAGACCAGCAAATATTATTTTATCTTGGGGTACGACCAAATTTGGTTCATGCGATGACGTAAAAAGAATAACAGATTTCTTGATTAGAAACAGAATTCCTTATTATGTTCATGTCGATGCAGCGATGTTTGGCGGAATTCCGGTAAATCAGATTGATGCGCCGATTATTACCAATGTGGATGACCTTCATATAGATTCTATTTCTGTAAGTTTACATAAATATATTGGTGTACCTGTCGTTAAAAGTGTGCTTTTGAGTACGGGCTCATCGTATGGAAGTATGATTGATTATATTGGTCAGACGGACAGTACTACTTGTGGATCTCGTGATATTATGCCATTTTCTATGAGGCAACAGGTTATTGACATACTACATCATTCAAATCCTGAAGATTACATAAGGAATGTTCGTTTTTTTGAGGTACTACTTAAAGAAAGAAAAGTCCCATATATCAGAGATGGAAAGTCTAACACCTTTGTTATAGATGCTCCAAATGAGGAATTATGCAAGAAATATCAATTATCTTGTTTCACCGATAAAAAGGGACATCCTAAAGCTCATATAATAATTTTCCCATATCAAAGTCGTGAAGCTATAATTAAGTTAGCTGACGATCTACGTGCAACAATGAAAGTTCAAAAATGATTTAAGGAGATATTTAGAATGAACAAAAAATCAATTTCTTTGGCAATATCAACTCTAATGTTAACTTCTTTAATGGTAACACCAGGAAAAGCAATGGACCCAGATGAAACTCATCGTGAACCATGTTCGCCGGCTAATCCTTCATCTTCATTTACTATTACGCCTTGGAAAGTCGAGGGATCTGTAGATTATGATGCAGTTTTGAATCAATTTGGCGTAGAACCATTAAACCAAGAATTGATTGCTCGTTGGGAAAGCCTAATGCGTAGGGCAGGAAAAAATATAGGTATTCATCCATGGGTAAAAAGGGGAATATTTTTCTCTCACAGAAAATTCAACGAAATTTTGGACGCATATGAATCATATCTGAATGAAAAAGAAACAAATCCTGATGCCGTATGTCCGATATTCATATACACAGGTAGAGGTCCAAGCTCGGACGCTATGCACCTTGGTCACTTAATTCCGTTCATGTTTACCAAATATCTGCAGGATGCTTTTGATTGCAATGTTGTAATTCAAATGTCTGATGATGAAAAGTTTTATTTTAAAGATATGCCGTTTAAAACTGTTTATGATTTAGGCTATAAAAACGCAAAGGATATTATAGCAGTTGGATTTGATCCTAAAAAAACATTTATGTTTTCAAATCATGATTACAGATTGTCTTGCAGAGAATACGAAAATTTAGTTACAGAAATGAGAAAAACCGTGACTTTCCATACTCTTAAAAAAGTTTTTGGTTTTGACGATCAAGCAAATCCCGGAATGATTGATTGGCCTGTATACCAGTGTGCTGCTGCGTTTTATCAAGCTTACCCGCAATTATTCAAAAAGCCTACTTTATGCTTAGTTTCATATGCTATTGACCAAGACCCATATTTTAGATTAGCCTACAAATATGAATAAAAGAATGAAAAGTAAAGCTGCTCCTCGTGAAATTGGTCATATGTTTAGTCCCTGTTCAATAATTGGTAAATTTATTCCCCCTCTTACCTTTAATAAACGTGGCGAAGCCCAAGAACGAAATACCGGCAAAATGAGTTCAAGTATATCTGCTGATTCAACTATATTTTTAACTGATACACCGACACAGATAAGAAGAAAAGTGAATAAATATGCTTTTTCAGGATCTCGGGGTAATGGAACACTCGAAGATCACAGAAGAGTTGGTGGGGACGTTACAATTGATGTTGCGTGTCAATATTTAAATTTCTTTGAGACTGATGATGCTGAGCTTCATAGAATATACCAAGGATTTACAGAAGGTAAAATAACTTGCGGAGAAACAAAAAAATTGCTTGTTGACAGGCTTATTAAAATTGTGGGAGAACATAAAGCCAGGTTGGCTCAAATTACTGATGACGAAGTAAGAATGTTTTACTCAATGGACAAAAAATAAAAAAACATTTGACAAAATAGAATCATGTGCTACAATGAAATAGAGTTAAGTGAAATAAGAGGGAATTTTTATGAAAATAAAAATTGAAAAACTAAATAGTTGGCGCTACTACTACAAATAGATATTTGTAGTGCATGGTTTGTTGACCGCTTACAGATATCTAAAAATCTGTAGCGGCTTTTTTATAAAATTTAGAAAAGCCAGACTTAATAAGTTTTGGCTTTTTCTGTGTTTATAGGAGGTTTGTATGTATTATTAATAGTTTAATTTTTTCTGTTTTTGATAGCACAAAAATTAACTTTAAAATTTTAGTATTAAAAATGGAGGTCATTATAATGAAAAATTTAAAAAAAATCATTTGCTTATTACCACTTTTAACGTCATTTTTTATAACCGGTTGCAGTCCCAAAGATTCAAAAGTTAAAATTGGAATTAT
>CAKUYF010000098.1 GCA_934702115.1 uncultured Eubacteriales bacterium
GCTGAAAAACGAGCAGCTCGCATAGTAGCCAGACCATACACGAGTGAACACAATACGGGACTTGCAATAGACTTTAATGGAGTAGAAGATAACTTTTATACTACCAAAGAGTACAAATGGCTGATTAATAATGCTCATAAATATGGTTTTATTGAACGGTATCAAAAAAAATGGCAAAGTCGTACAGGGGTAATCTATGAGCCTTGGCATTTTAGATATGTAGGTAAGGAAGTAGCACCGCTTATAAGAGATAGTGGACTTTGTTTAGAAGACTATGTTAAAAAAAATTTAGTTAATAAAAATCGGGAGGAACATTAATGAAAGCTAAAGTAAGAACAAGATTTGCACCAAGTCCTACAGGATATATGCACATAGGTAATCTTAGAACAGCTCTTTATGAGTATTTAATTGCTAAATCTCAAGGTGGAGATTTTATACTTAGAATCGAGGATACGGATAGAAATAGGTTAGTTGAAGATGCTGAAAAGGTAATATATGATACTTTAAAGGCTGTTGGACTTAGAGAAGACGAAGGACCGACTATTGGCGGAAAGTATGGCCCTTACAGGCAAAGTGAGCGTAAAGGCAGATATTTAAGTTATGCCGAAGAACTTGTGAAAAAAGGTAAAGCGTACTATTGTTTCTGTGAAAAAAGTGAAGATGAAAATTCAGAGGCTAAACCCTTATCTGGGCATAAGGATATATGTAGAGATATTTCTTTTGAGGAAGCGGAAAAGCTTTTGGCTGAAGGCAGAAAGTTTGTAATACGTCAAAAAATGCCTCTTGAGGGAAAAACTTCATTTGATGATTTAGTATTTGGAAGGGTAGAAGTAGATAATAAAGAGTTAGAAGATCAAATACTAATTAAAAGTGATGGATATCCGACTTATAATTTTGCTAACGTTATAGATGACTACGAAATGAAGATTACTCATGTAGTGAGAGGAAGCGAGTATTTGTCATCGACTCCGAAATATAATCTTCTCTATGAAGCTTTTGGATGGGAGATACCTAAGTATATTCATTTACCGCTTATTATGGGTAAAAATGAAGACGGAAGTACGTCGAAGCTGTCAAAGCGTCATGGAGCGGTAAGCTTTGAGGATTTAGTTCGTAAAGGGTACTTACCTGAAGCGATAGTAAATTATATAGTATTTTTGGGGTGGTGTCCGGATAGCAATCGTGAATTGTTTACTCTTGAGGAATTAGAAAAGGAATTTTCTATAAATAGGATAAGTAAATCACCATCTATTTTTGATTACAAAAAACTTGATTGGTTTAATGCAGAGTATTTGCGTAAGAAGACTGAAGAAGACTTTTTAAAGATATCATATCCGTATATATCAAAAATTTTAGATCCTGAGAAAGTTGATACGGATAAAATTTCTCATTTGCTTCAACAGAGAATATCTCATTTGGATCAGATTCCAGAAATGATAGATTTTTTTGGCTACGTTTCTGATTATGATGTTAATTTATTTCAAAACAAAAAAAGCAAAAGTACTTTTGAAAGTTCAATTATTATACTTTCTGAGCTTATTGAAAGATTTTCCAAGCTTACTTTATGGAATTACGATAGCTTACATGATCTTTTAATTAAAGTAGCCGATGAAAAAGAAATAAAAAATGCTACTGTTATGTGGCCTATAAGGATTGCGATTTCGGGCAAGCTGGTAACTCCTGGAGGAGCGATAGAAATTTTAGAGATTTTAGGTAAAGAAGAGTCTTTAAAAAGAATGGAATGTGCCGTTAAAAAGCTTAAAGCGTTAAATATTGATTGATTTTAAGAAAGGAGCAAGCAATATGGCGGATAATTTACAGAATTCCGTAGGAGAAGAATCAAGCAATTTTATTTTAGAAACTGTAAAGAAAGACATTTCAGTTGGAGGAAAATTTGAAGGTAGAAGTGTACACACACGTTTTCCGCCTGAACCAAATGGTTACTTACACATTGGACATGCTAAAGCCATTTGTATTGATTTTGGAATTGCAAAAGCATTTAAAGGAATATGCAATTTAAGAATGGATGATACAAATCCTTCTAAAGAGGATGTTGAGTACGTAGAGTCTATAAAAGAGGACGTCAAATGGTTGGGATTTAATTGGGAAGACAGATTCTATTATGCATCAGATTATTTTGAACAGATGTTTGAAAATGCTTGTAGATTAATAGATAAAGGTTTAGCGTATGTATGTGAGCTTACACCTGAGGAGGTAAAATTAAACAGAGGTGATGCCACTCATCCTGCTGTAAGTCCGTACAGAGATAGACCTATTGCAGATAGTAAGGATTTATTTATCAGAATGAAAAATGGAGAATTTTCTGACGGTAAAATGACTCTTAGAGCCAAAATTGATTTAGGTTCAGGAAATTTTAACATGCGTGATCCGGTTCTTTATCGTATAAATCACTCTGTTCACCATAGGACCGGAGGCAAGTGGTGTATCTATCCTATGTACGATTATGCACATCCTATCGAAGATGCTTTGGAAGGAATTACTCATTCTCTATGCTCACTTGAGTTTGAGGATCATCGACCTTTATATGAGTGGGTAGTCAACAATATGGAGATCCAAAATAAGCCGAGGCAGATCGAATTTGCGAGACTTAATATAAACCATACAGTTATGAGTAAGCGTAAATTGCGTCGTCTTGTAGAAGAAGGATATGTAGATGGCTGGGATGATCCGAGGCTTCCAACATTAAGTGGGCTTAGAAGAAGAGGATATACTCCTAGATCCATACGTAATTTTTGCGACAGAATAGGAGTTTCTAAAGTAATAAGTACTGTAGAGTATAGCTTTTTAGAGCATTGTCTTAGAGAGGATCTTAATTTACGTGCTAAAAGGGTTATGGCTGTTTTGGATCCTATCAAGCTTATTATTACTAATTATCCGGAAGATAAGAGTGAATACTTTGAAGTTGAAAATAATCCTAATGATGAGCATGCAGGAGTTAGGAAAGTAAGTTTTTCGAGAGAAGTTTATATAGAGGCAGAAGACTTCATGGAAGAACCAATCAAAGGGTACTTTAGGTTTTTCCCGGGAAACGAAGTTAGACTTAAATCGGCCTATGTTGTAAAATGTACAGGATTTAAAAAAGATGAAAATGGTAAAGTAACTGAAATTTATGGAGAATACGATCCTAATTCGCGTGGTGGAAATACTTTAG
>CAKUYF010000099.1 GCA_934702115.1 uncultured Eubacteriales bacterium
GTAATTCATATTCTGAAATATTGACTATATCAATTATGATAGTTGTTTCAACCTCTGTCAAGACATTTAACGGCTTAATCAAATATTCCCAATCTACGTTTTTTGTTATGGGTTCTTCTTGTAACTTTAAAATTCCTTTTTCGCATACAACTACTTTGTTTCCCGGTATACAAATTTTACCGCATCCTGATTCAATTATTTTATTTATATCAATTAAATGCTTTTGTTCAATTCTTTTATCAGTGAAAGAATTAAGGATTTTTAAAATTATACGATTCTTTATTGCAGGAGGTAATTTTTGAATTTTTTCGGAATCATATCCACGCATAATTTTTAAATCTTCTAAAGATTGCTTTGCTATGTCTTCTAAATAACGATTATCTTCTTGCAAAGCTTCTACTGCTCTTCGAATTGAATTTTCAAAATCTAAATTAATCATTTTGAATTTAGGAATTATGTCAAGTCTTATTTTATTTCTTGTATAATCTTTTTCATAATTTGAACTATCATTTACATATTTAAGATTATTTTCTTTACAGTAAGCTTCTATTTCCGACCTTTTTATATTTATTAAAGGTCTTATTATATTTTCTCTCACGGGAGGAATTCCGCACAGCCCTTTAAGAGACGTTCCTCCAATTAATCTCATAATTATAGTTTCAGCATTGTCTGATAAAGTATGAGCAGTTGCTATTTTAAAATTAGAAAATTCCTTAGATACTTCTTTAAATATTTCGTAACGTGTTTTTCTCCCTGCTTCTTCAATTCCAATCCTAAGGCTCTTTGCAATTTCAATAACATTTACTTTTTTTATTAATAATTTCACAGATAAGCTTTTGCAAAATTCCTTTACAAAATTTTCATCTCTTTCGGCTTCTTCTCCCCTTATACCATGATTAACATGTACGGCAACAATTTCAAAATTTCTTTTCTCGCTGATTTTATTTAGAAAATGCGTAAGAGCAACCGAATCCGCCCCCCCGGAAAGTCCAATAATTATTTTGTCAGTATTATCTAGCATTTTATACTTTTCTATAGTTTTAAAAGCTTCCAAAATCATTTCTAAGACCCTCCCGAGCAGTAAAACGCATAAATTCCCCTTGCCAATGAAGAGGGATAGCTCTAGTTTCACCATGTCTGTTTTTTGCTACTATACATTCTCCGCTATTTCTGTCATCATCCTCAGAAATTTCCGAATTTGCATAGTATCCTTCTCTGTACAAAAATAAAACTATATCTGCATCCTGCTCTATTGAACCAGAATCTCTGAGGTCCGAAAGTACAGGTTTATGATCAGTCCGTTGTTCACTGGCACGCGAAAGTTGAGAAAGCGTAAGAACGGGGACGTCTAACTCCTTAGCTAATACTTTTAAATTTCTGGTTATTTCTGAAATTTCTTGAACCCGATTATCAGTCCTTCGGGAGCCCGACATAAGTTGCAAATAGTCAATAATTACTAGATCGGCACCGCCTAACCGTCTTAGTTTAGCTTTCATTTCGGGTATGGAAATCGCCGGAGTATCGTCTATATAAATTTCAGACTTTGAAAGCACTTCACCTGCCTCAATAAGCCTTACCCATTCATTATCATTAAGCTTGCCCATCCTTAAAGTTTGACCCGGTATTTTACCTTCTGCACTCAACATTCTTGATACAAGCTGTTCTTTAGACATCTCCAGGGAAAAAAAGGCCACTCTCTTCCCTTTAACTACTGCTACATGATGAGCTATATTAAGAGAAAAACTGGTCTTACCCATTCCCGGGCGTGAAGCTAAAAGAATTAAATCCGTTTTGTTAAGTCCCATTATTACTCTATCAAGATCTTTTATTCCCGTCGGCAAGCCACTATATTCATACTCCGACTGAGAATTTAGCTCATCCAGTCTATCAAAAGTCTGAAGTACTATTTCATTTATTTTTTGAAGCCCTCTGGTTTCTTTACCTCTTCTTATATCAAATATTTTTTGTTCTGCAAAATTAAGAATTTCTCCTGCATCAGATTCACTTTCAGAAGCGTTTTTAATTATTTCTCTTGCTGCATCTACAAGGACTCTAAGGTTATACTTATCCCGTACAATAACTGCATAAAATTCAACGTTCGACACCGAAGGAACCAGTTGAGCAAGCTGAAGAAGATATGACTTGTAGTTAACTTCGTTTGAATCTTGCTTTTGTTTGAGCTTATCAAGCAAAGTAATATAATCTATGGGTTCACCTGATGTAAACATTTCAAGCATTAAACTATATATAATTTTATGACTTGGTACATAAAAATAATCCGGACTTAAAATTATCTCTGCAATTCGATCGAGGCAACCGGAATCTATAAGCACAGATCCTAATACTGACTGTTCAGATTCTAAACTATATGGTAATTTAATTCCTCCTAATTCAGTTACTGAACTAAATTTATCCAGCGTCCTCACCTCGAAAATATTTTTAACATTAAAATTAATTTGTTTGATGGCAACTGATAAAGCTTAAGCTCAATCACTTTAATTCTTAAATCGAAAACCACCATACTTAACTCTGCCTACAAGTCTAACAAAAAATATATTATTTTGATAATATTATAAAGTTCTCAACTTAATAAATCGAGGTGAAAATCATTCCGGTAAAGAATTTTAACATTCAAAATTTTAAATAAATCAATGTGCTAACTAAAAAGCTAACACACTTTATTTCCTTAAAACTTTTATATTTCACCTTTTTTCCAACATTTATAACAAAGAGGTATGTATTTTTCTTCTCCTCCTATATCTATTACATTACCATCATACAATATTTTATTTCCTTTATATTTTGCGTTGATTGTTGCTTTAGTACCGCATTTAGTGCACATGCACTGGATTTCTCTGATAGTATCACATACTTCTATTATTCGTTTGGATCCTTCAAAAAGATGACATGTAAAATCCGTTTTCAATCCATAACACATAATCATAATGCCACTATTAGCCATTTCTCTAAGCTCATCAACTTGTGATGCCGCTAGAAACTGTGCTTCATCAACTATTATTATATCAAAATCTTTGGGACTGATTACATCCTTTATATAC
>CAKUYF010000100.1 GCA_934702115.1 uncultured Eubacteriales bacterium
GTTTGTGATGGGTGTGCCGTGTTTCAATCACCATTCATGATGAAAACCATGGGGAAAAGTGACCACGAACACCCTTTGCTCCATGCACCCATTCCTTGTGCTTCACAAAAGCTCTGCGAGTGTTGCGTTTGATTTCAGTGCACCACAAAATGATGCCATTCCTGCAAATCCAATGTCGTTCCCTGTTAATTTGATGAGAATGAAAAGAGTAGGTTGCAGACTGATGTCATTTATGTGTTGTTTCTTTTGTGTTCACTACTCAGATCAATCTCCGAGAGTGTTGTGTTTGATTTCAATGCATCACCCAATGATGCTGCTCCTGTTTCACTAATGTTGTTATCTGTTGATTTGATGAGAATGGAAAAGAGTTGATTGTTGATGGATGCCATTTGTGTGTTGTTTCTTTTTGTGCAGACCACTCAGATTGAGTTTTGTGAGTGTTGTGTTTGATTTCAATGCATCACTCAATGATATTGCTCCTGCATCTCCAATCTCGTTGTCTGTTGATTTGGTAAAAATGGAAAAGAGTGGATTGTTGATGGATTTCATTTGTGTGTGGCTTCTTTTGTGTGTACCACTCAGATCGAGTTGAATGAGTGTTTTGTTTGATTTCAATGCGTCACTCGATGATGCTGCACCTGTGAATCCAATGTTGTTGTCTGTTGATTTGATGAGAATGAGAAAGAGTGGATTGTTGATGAACGCCATTTGTGTGTTGTTTCTTCTGTATTTACTTCTCAAATTGAGCTGGGTGAGTGTTGCGTTGGATTTCAATGCATCACTCAGTGACGTTGCTCCTCTTCTTCCAATATTGTTCCCTGTTGATTTGATGAGAATGAAAAAGAGTGAACTGTTGATGGATGCCATTTGTATGTTGTTTTTTTTTTGTTTTCACTATCCAAATCGAGTTTTGTGAGTGTTGTGTTTGATTTCAATGCATCACTCATTGATGCTGCTCCTGTTTCTCCAATGTCATTCCCTGTTGATTCGATGAGAATAGAAAAGAGTGGGTTGTTGATGGATGCCATTTTTGTGTTGTCTTTTTTGTACTTACCATACAGATAGAGTTCAGTGAGTGTTGTGTTTGATTTCAATGCGTCATTCAGTGACGCTGCTCCTGTGCCTCCAATATTGCTCCCTGTTGATTTGATGAGAATGGAAAAGAGTGGATTGTTTATGGATGCCATTTTTGTGATGTTTCTTTTGTCTTCACCACCTAGATCGAGTTTCATGAGTGTTGTGTTTGATTTCAATGCATCACTCAATGATGTTGCACCCATTTCTCTAATGTTGTTCCCTGTTGATTTGATGAGAACAGAAAAGAGTGGATTGTTGATGGATGCCATTTTTGTGTTGTCTCTTTTGTCTTCACAACTCAGACCTAGTTCAGTGAGTGTTGTGTTTGATTTCAATACATCACTCATTGATGTCGCTCCTGCATCTCCAATCTCGTTGTCTGTTGATTTGATAAGAATAGAAAAAATGAATTGTTGATTGAAGTCATTTGTGTGTTGTTTCTTTGTGTGTTCACTATATAGATTGAGTTGAGTGAGTGTTGTGTTTGATTTCAATACATCACTCAGTGATGTTGCTCCTGGTTCTCCAATGTTGTTCCCTGTTGATTGGATAAGAATAGAAAAGAGTGGATTATTGATGGATGACATTTGTGTGTTGTTCCTTTTGAATTCACAACCAAGATGGAGTTCTGTGAGTGTTGCGTTTGACTTGAGCGCATCACTCAATGACACAGCCCCAGTGTCTCCAACATTGTTTTCTGTTGATTTGATGAGAATGGAAAAAGGGTGTATTTTCGATCGGTATTTTTTGTGTTGATTCTTTTATCTTCACCATTTAGAGAGACTTCTATGAGCGCAGTGTTTATTTTCAATGTATCACTCAACGATGATGCACCCCTTTCTCCGATTCCATTAGCTGTTGATTGGATAAGAATAGAAAAGAGTAGATTGTTAATGGATGCCATTTTTGTGTTGTTTCTTTTGGTGTTCACCACCCAGATCAAGATGAGTGATTGTTGTGTTTGATTTCAGTGCATCACTCAATGATGCTACACCTGTGTCTTCAATTTTGTTCCCTGTTTTTTATGATAATTGTAAAAAAGAGGATTATTTGTGGATGCCGTTTGTGTTATTTCTTTTGTTTTCACTCCACAAATTGAGCTGAGTGAGTGTTGTGTTTATTTTCAATGCATCACTCAATGCTGTTGCTCCTGTTTCTCCAATCATGTTTCCTGTTGTTTTTGTAAACAAACGGACAGACAAACAAGAATGTGTTGTAGATGAGTGCCTTTTTGTGTAGATCTTTTTGTGTTGACCATTTAGAGAGAATTTCATGAGTGTTGTGTTTTTTTTCAATGCATCACTCAATGATGATGCACCCCTTTCTCCGATGTCGTTAGCTGTGGGTTTGATGAGAGTGAAAAAAAAAGAGTGGTTTGTTGATAGATGCCATTTTTGTGTGTTGTTTCTTTTGTGTTCACTGCCCAGATCAAGATGAGTGATTGTTGTGTTTGATTTCAATACATCACTCAATGATGTTGCTCCTGTTTCACAAATCATGTTGCCTATTGATGCCATTCAGCACAAAAACGTGAATTTGTTTTGTTCTTATCAATGTTTTTATGGTACACTGCGATTTCTTACACCTCAAATTCATTGTTCTGCATGGAAGGATGTTCATCAAAAGACAAACTCTCTCAATCGTCAATTCACCTTCGATTCGCCATGTGATAAATATAAAATGAACTTTCTGGATAGCTTCTTACTATGAGAGCCAGACAAACTGCTCAGATCAATGCTATCTTTCCCTTTCCAATGGTCGATGAGTTTCATCAAAGACAGTGCTTCATCGTTTCCTTTGTTTGCAGCCTCGCAAATCAGTGATTCAGCACGTTCCGCATTGTGTTCCATTCCATGTCCAAATGCACAACATTTGGCAAGCAGGAGCATGGCATCAGTGTCACCAAGGGCCACACAGTCTTCAAGAAGCGCCACGGCTTTTTGGTGGTTTTGCGGGACACCATTTCCTTCAATCA
>CAKUYF010000101.1 GCA_934702115.1 uncultured Eubacteriales bacterium
TGATGAAATTGCGTCTGATAGGTTATTAAAGGCATCAGCCATTACTGCTATTGAGGATGTTAAAATTCCGGCGAAAAATTTACTTGTTGATAAAAGTAGGTTGCATATAATTCCTACTATTCCGCTGAGCATTCCCAAACGCATTCTTATTGAAGGGTCGTTAGAATTTACATTTTTAGAAATAAATTTGTGTATGAGAAATTTTATCATATTGTAAATCGTGAGAGTAGATCCCACGTCACCTCCGAAGGACATAATTATTTATTACTCGAAGGCATTTTATCATATTCTCAATTTTTTGTTAAGTACGGTATTTATATTAGTACATTAAGGATTTTTAAATTTTCTTCTTAGATATTATTATTTTAATAGACAAATAAATCGCTATTCCTGCACTGGCTATTAAAAATGCTAAAGTTATGTAAGTTGTAATATTTGGGGTTTCGTTATTTTCTGTTTTTATGGTATTTTCTTCGGGTGTAGGTTCAGAATTACAAGCGTTTAATTCAGATTTACTTTCATTTGATGATTCTTCGTCTTGAAGTTTTGGTTTACTAACTTCTTTAGAATTGGTATCATAATTTTGTGGCTTTTCATTTGATGGCATTTTAACCTTTGAATTTTCATCTTTCTTTTTATGTTCTTTGAATCTCGGAGATTCAGTCTTGTTTTTAATTTTAGTTTTTGCATTAGTGGACTTATTGGAATGCTCTTTAGAACTTTTCTTAGGCTTTTCTTTAGATTTATTTTGTGGTTTCTCTTTCCTGTAAACTTTTATTGTATAGGTATTTTTAATTTTCAGTTTTGAGTTTGAAACAGTTATTAAAATATCTGTATATTCTCCGGAAGAATTTAATTTATTTCGATTTATTTTAACTTTTAAATCTTCCATCATCGGATCGAAGTCGAAATAAACATTTTTGGTATCATAGTCTACATTCATTTCATAGTAGAAAACTTCCGGGTCAAAGTTAGGAGTTAGAATCCCTGAATCGGATGATAGGTCTTTAATTTTGCATTTATCTAAATCCGGATTACCTTTTAAAATTACAATTTTAGAATTAATAGGTTTTTCCTCGTTGGTGTCCAAATTTATGAATTTTGATTCTATTAATGTTTCACCCTTAGGCGCAGTATTTTTTACTGCAAACACAAATTCCAGTGATGTGGATTTTGTTTTTCTGGATCTTCTTTTGGTTTTACCTTCCGGACAATAATTCATTTCAAGCAAATTCTCGAATTTTTCAAGTTTAAGATCTTTCTTTTTAAGAGAACCTTGATAATTAAATTTTTTGTATGTAAGTTTACTTTCATCAAATTTTACTTGTATATTATAATTTTCTTTGAATTTTTCTTTAAGCTCAGAGTTAGAATCAAAGTCCAAAGTTAAAGAAACTAATTCGTCAGGATCTAATGGGTTACTGGTTGGATCTTCTGCACCGGAAACAGAAAAGGCAGTAAAAAATAAAAGTGTTGAAACCAATAAAGAAGCTGTATTTCTTAAAAAGCTACTAATCATAACTATTCACCTTTCCATAGAATATCAGTATTTTTAGAAATTTATTATTAATTAAAGGAGGATTTAAATTAAGTGGAAAATTTCATAAATTCTGTTATTTTAAATACAAAAAATCACATTTTAGAAGTGGCGGAAGCGATAGTTTTATTTTTGATCGGCTGGTGGAGTATTAATAAGATATCAAAAATTTCTTTAGTATTTCTTCGTAAAGCAGGGGTAGACAGTGGTATTACTTCATTTTTAAATTCCTCCCTGAAATTTTGTTTAAAGGTAATACTATTAGCAGTATTGATGAGCTTTATTGGATTTAATATTACCTCTATTTTGACTGCTATTGGAGCATCATTTATCGCTGTAGGTATTTCTCTTAAAGATAGTTTATCCAATTTTATAAGCGGGATGGTTTTAATAGTAACTAAACCTATACATGTAGGGGACTTTATAGAGTTTGAAAACCATTCGGGGACAGTTATAAGGATAGAAATGTTATTTACGACTCTACAGACTTCAGAAGAAGATAAAACAGTTATTATTCCCAACGCTAAACTTATTTCTAATAGTATTGTAAGAAAAAGCCAGTACAATCTTTCTCGTGTAGAATTTAAATTAGTTACTCCTATAAAAATCCAAGAAAAAGAGGTTGATAGATTTCTTAATAAAGAGTTTTTAGCGAATAATTTTATATGCCAGTTACCTGCTCCTGAGATAAAAACAGAAGAGGATGAAGAAAATAAAACCTTTCACATTGTGGTTTGGTGCCAGGACAGACACCTTCTCAAAGTTAAAGAGGATACTAAGCAAATTTTGGATAAACTATCAAATAAATGGAAAACAAAGGATTAATAATTTTTATTAAAAAGTAAATAAAATCACCTAAATATAACTATAACATAAATTTAAATATATTTCAAGAGGAAGGGTGAAAAATAATTAAAATAAATACTTTTTCTGCCGGAGTAATTCCGGGAGGACTAAGAGATAAAAAAGAAATAAAAATATTGATTTGTTACATTATGGATAAAATAAATATTCCAATAAAAAAAAGTGATGTTACACTTGTACTTCAAAATAGTGGTTTAGCTAATTATTTTGAAGCCAGTGAAGCATTTAGTGAAATGATTTCAAATGGCAGCATAAAAGAAACTTCTGAAGAAAAATACTCAATTACTCCTCAAGGAAAAATAATTGTGGAAGAATTGGAGAGAATCATTCCAAGAGCCGTAAGAGATAAAGCTGTAATAGCTGTAATATCGTATTTAGAAAGAATTCGCGCAGAGAAAGAGAATAAAGTTATAATCCGAAAAAATGATAGGGGATTTACAGTAACTTGTATCATTTCAGATAATTCTTTTGAAATGTTGAAATTAACTCTTTATGCTCCAAATAGAGACATAGCAAATAGTATAAAAAATACATTTTATAAAGATCCTAGTGAACTATACAGTAAAATACTGTATTTATTTACAGAATAATTTTTAAGTTTAATGACTTTAAGGGTCATTAATTTACTTTATGTTGTATTTAGT
>CAKUYF010000102.1 GCA_934702115.1 uncultured Eubacteriales bacterium
CAACTCTACCGAACGATTCTTCGCTTTCTGTCTTATATCCCAAAACTCTTGCAACTGTTTGTATTTTAGTTTTCATATCTCCATTTACCATAATCACCATTGCATTTGTGTTGTTTATAAGCTTCAAAAGAGCTTCATAAAATACGTCTGCATTTTTCTTTTACTCCTTTTTACGTGTATCGTACACGACTAAAGCTTTCGTTTCTTTTATGTCTAACATTTAAAAAGACAATATAAAAACCACCTTTTTCTAGGTGGTCTGTAATCTAAATTATTTTTATACTAATTAGCAAGTTTAAAGAGTGCGTATTGGTTTAAGCTAACTCCTTCTCTTTGAGCCTTTAATACTAAGTTTTTGTGTAAAGTTTTTGGAATTCTTATAACAAATTTTCCACTATACTCCTCTTTTTCCGAAGCTATTGGCAGGGGAATTTTCATATTCTCTTTTATCATTTCTGAAATGTGAAGCTCCATAGCTTCATGAATATTTTTGTATGCCTCTTCAACTGTTTTTCCGTCACTCATACACCCTGGGAATTCATCTACGGTTGCAAAAAAGTAATGCCCACTTTCATCGTTCATTTCTTGAATAGATATTTTATATGGAAGTTTTAAATATTCATTTGCATTCATTTTGTTTCATCTCCTAATAACTTTAAAATTTGTTTTATATAAACCGACTTCAAAGGATTCTGTACTGGCAAAGTCAAAATTTCATTTGTATTATTATTTTTAAATCTTTTATGCGACCCCTTTTGCCTAGTTTCGTGAAAATCCATATAATTTAATATTCTTTCTATCTCGGAAAATTTTATTCCATTAGGCTGATTTTTCATTTTATCTATTATTTTTTCTATACTTGACACTTGCTCACTCCTTACACTATATATAATATCATATATAGTATCATTTTGTCAATATATATTTTTGTAATTTGAAATCAACCCTTTAAATACTCCCTTTTCCAATTTTCATAATCTCTGTATGGTATAATTTCGCCTGTGATATTATCTCTTCTAGTAGAATTTTTATCGTATAAATCCCAACGAGGAACACTTGAAAGTCTGCACCTACAATTAATATCTTGACTTTCAATACCAAAATGATGAGGGGCAAAGACTTTTCCTATATTACTTTTGAAATACTCGTTATACTCCACAATTTGTCCGTCAAGCTCTAAATGAGTTTGACGTGTTTTTATGTCTAGTGTTGAATCACAACGTTTGAGTAAATCTGCACCCTCATTTATACTTTCTTGCATACTATCTAATTGTGCTTGCGATGAAATTCTGCCACCTTCTGTCCTTGCAATTCTATATGCGTTATTAAAGCTAATTGGGGCGATTTTAGATATGTTTCTAGCTATTTCACCATAACTATTGCCCTGTGCTATTCCTCTTGAAATTTCGGCTATAACTTGCTTTTTGAGGTTATCTATATCAACAT
The DNA here is from genome assembly GCA_934702115.1 of uncultured Eubacteriales bacterium. Lineage (GTDB taxonomy): Bacteria > Bacillota > Clostridia > Oscillospirales > Acutalibacteraceae > UMGS1491. Next base: position 1,447 of record CAKUYF010000102.1, read on the forward strand.
ATAATCTTTCTGAAAATTTAAGCCCTGCGGTATCTGTCATGATTGCTTTTACAAGTTGTTTTGCGTTTATTGGCACATAAATTGGAATTTTATAAAATGCTTGAAGATTAAAAATATTTCCTAAATAACTATCCTTATACATCTTTTGCAAAAATTCTGTTACATTGGTTATGTTTTTTTGAGATAGTAAATCAAGACTTGCATTTATTTGAGTTTTTAACAATTCTTGATACTCAAGTTGATAAATCTTTGAATTAATTAAGCTCTGTTCGGATTCTGTTTCTTTTAACTGTGATATAGATTGTTTTAATTCTTTAATCGTCTTTTTTATATCTGCCAAAGCTTTACTATATGCAATTTCAAGATTTTTGAGTATTTTTTCTTCATGCTTTAAAAAAATTTTATTTACTTGTTTTTCGTACTTATTCAAGGTTTACCGCCTTCATTTTCAAGACTTAATATCTCATCCGATAACTCGCTTATTGATTTTCTAGTTTCTCTGTTTTCCTGCAATTTAGTTTGTACTTCATCGAAATTCAAGTCTAATATACTGCAAATTTGCTTTACTATTATTTCTTCGGGAAGTTGTCCTGTTGCGTTTAAAAGTGTATTTATCTCAATTTGTTTAGTTTCTGCTTCAGTTTTTTCTACTTCTGCATTGTCTAAATTATTCGCCATGACTTTTCTTGTAAAGTCTAAAACAACATCTTTTACACTATAATTTGTTTTGTATTTCTCGTTTATTTCGTTTAGAATTACCTCAATAATCGGCTGTAAAAAAGACCTTAATCGGCGTTCCATTTTGTCGCATTTAAGGTCTAAAAGTGAATATCTGCTCTTGATTACAATATTCGTTATGTTTCCGTCACCTGTTTGTGAAGAATTAAAGCCCATTCCAAAACGATATATATTTTTTTCATCAAGTTCTAGTTTGGTTTTTCTTGCTTCATAGAGAATAGAAATTGTTTTTATATCTAAATCTCCTTGTTCTCCGACTCTTACCATTTTTTTAACTCTTACGTTATTTTGAAGCTCGTTAAAATCATTTCCTTGAAATCCTTTTACAACGTAAATTCCTTCAGCAACATCTTGTAAATTATTTGAAAGTCCACAGCTCATTAAATCGTAATCGTATATAAGTGCTTTAATTGGTCTTAAATTGCTGTATTTATCTTCGTTATTGTTAAGCCTGAAAAAGGGGATAAAGCCAAATTTATCACCTTTCATTTTTACACTATCATTCTCAATAATCATACGCCGTGCTAATTTTTGTGGTTACTATTAGTACTTTTTGTACGCTTTAGGTATTTTGTTTTATTAATTGTTCTTGTTGTTTGCTATTTTCTTTAATTTCAGCTCTGAGTTTTGCTATTTCTTGTTTTTGATGTCTGCATTGTTCTACGTATGGAGCTACGGCGTTTTCTATGTCTGGGTCTTTTGTCTCAGCTCTGGCTTTTGCTATCAATTCTTCTTGCTTTCTTACATTTTCTTCTATTGCAGTTATTTTTATTTCTAATTTTTGATTTTGTTGTTTATAGGCAGCTAGCAGCGCGTCTAGTTCGTGTA
>CAKUYF010000103.1 GCA_934702115.1 uncultured Eubacteriales bacterium
AAACAGAAGAGGTGATACAGGCGTCATTCTTCTTGATTTTTGTGGCGAAACCATGAATTTTACCGAGCTTAAAGATGAATACAAAGAAGCTATCGATTCCTTTTCAGACTGGCGGAGTAAAATTCCAAATAAATGTTTTTAAATTAAGAGGTGATAACGTGGAACTAAAACAAGTAAAATCCATGATAGGGAAAATAGTTTATTATGATAATCAGCAACTAAACATGTCAGGCAATAGCGTGAATGATTACATTCTATCGGGATGTATTTTAAGAAAAAAATCTAATGGAAAATTTTATTATCAAGCAGAATTAAAGGACTTAAACATCAATTCTCTTATTATTGTTCCGCTTGAAAAAGTAAAAACCACAAAAAATTAAAGCTGATAATTCAAGATTACTTTATTATGCATGGTATATTTAGCACAAAGATTTTCTTGGTGAACCGATCATACACTTTATTGATTTAATAAAATCAAAAATATATTTTATTTTTCTTCAGAAGTTATATCGTTCATAATTTGCATAATTATATTAAGGCTTTCGCTTAAACTTGCTTTTTCTACATAATTAAATGTTTTTCTATATCTGTTCCAAAGATTCATTATCGTATTATCTTGTAATATTTCATCTAATATGGTTTTATAGTTTTTCAAAATATAAAGCGTGTTTCTTTTTTCAGATGTAGAAAATATAGCATTTTTCAAATTATGATAGTTTATACTGTTTTTATATAAACTGTATAATGTGTATATATCATAATAATCTCTTACCCTTGTGTTTACTATTCCTCGTGAAAGTATAGTTTCTATTTTTTCGGATAATATAGTCTCTAAATTGTATGCTAAAATTTTTATCTCTCTATTTTCAAATAATGAATTAAAACTATAAGTTATTTCTCTGGGTGTAATTTTATCTCCTGTTGTAATGTCAACACTAAGAGGCACTTTTAAAGGATGATAACACGCATTAAGTTTAACCCTTATTCCGGGATAGTTATCTTTTTCTCTGATATCTTCAAGATTCAATATATCAAAAGTAATATTGTCATTTAAATTGATATTACATACTTCACTAAAAACATGTTTTAAAGTTTCTTTTGATAAATTTAAGCCTTTAACTGTTGTATCTAAATCCATGGTAGTTCTTGAATCTATACCAACTACTGATGCAATCAGAAAACCTCCTTTGATAATAAAATTATTTTTATACTTTGAAAGAGATATCCTTTCAAGTAGACGTTCAAGCATATAGTTTTGCATAACAAGTTGAGCTGGAATATTTCTTTCGATAGGTTTGTTTTTGATATAAGCTTTTAAACTCATAGCATTTTTAATTTCTTTCATAATAACACCCTTAAATAATCAGATATTTTATTTTTAACTTTTATCATCTGAGCGTACTTCATTAATTTGTTCATATCGAATTCATTTGATTTTACATATCTTTTGAATGAATCATTTATTATTTGTATATCATAATTTGCTTTGAAAATATCGCATAGCGTGTGTTCTATATTATAAACTTTCACATAATTTTCACACGGAGATTTTTTCTGCTGTATTCCACATTCATAGACTTCTTTTGTTAAGTATCTTACTTTTAAATTGTTTTCTTCTTTTCTAAAGTGGTAACCTTGAGGAAAACTCATTTCATATTCCATAGGAGTTCGGTCTGTCATTCCATGTATATAAAGTGCAGTACCATGAGAAAAAACTCCTTTGGGATAGCTACAACTTAGAATATACATTTCATCTTCCCAGTTGTCAGGCGTCATATAAAAGCCCCTTCTAACCTTAACCAATATACCTTTTTGTATCATTAAAGATAAATAGCTTCTGGGTATTTTAGCTTGAGTTACTTGTGCAGAAGTTAAAGTGCCGTTATTTGAATTTATTATATTAAATAATTTTTCTATATTTTTCATTCAATCACCTATTTTACATATATCCTATAAAATAAATTTATATAAAGGATAGTTGTAAATAAATTATTACTTTTATCCTTTATATTTTACTACATTAATGGATATTTGTACATAAACCAAAACATAAAATTTTTAAATTGTTATCAACTCATATAAATTGGTTTTATATATTTCAGCTAGTTTAATAATCGTAAAGATTGTTGGCAAATCTTTTCCAAGCTCATAATATGCAATGCAAGAACGGTTTAATCCGACAGCAAGACTCGCCGTACTTTGAGTAATGTTTGCTTTTTGTCTTGCTAATTTCAAATTTATTCCCAGCTCTTTGCTACTTTTAATATATCTTGATTTTTTTATCATAAATTTTTACCTCTCTTCGTTAACCTACTTTTTGTTCTCCCCAGCGTATTTTTACACCATTTTCAGTTTGTTCTTTGTACATAAGATTTTTAAGTATATCGCTATCAATTCCGAATTTTTCTTCGATTTCTTCATCTGCAACCTCTTTATCCTTCATAATCAAAATGATTGTTGCGTACTTATCAAAATACCATTTTTTATATACGGATAATGTTTGCTCGTATATAGCTTGTATTCTTTCACAATTTTCCTTATCTTCTTTTGGTATTCTATCTTCTTGACTCAATTCAAAATTTTTAAATTTATTTATTATTTCCATTTCTTAAAACTCCTTGTTTATTTTTTTGCCAAACAAAAACTCGTTTATTATTTCTAGAAACATTTTTAATTGATAAAGCTATTATTTTTTTGTTTTCGATTATTATTTTTTCAACTATAAAATCATCGTTGCATTTACCGGCTTTTATCGTGCAATGAGTACTAGGAATACATATAGGTGGGGAAGTGTACAATTCTATTCCTATCCCCCATTTGAAACCTGCTCTTTTAAAGGCATCTGAGGCTTCTCCTTTGGCTTTATCGCCATAAGCACTCTCGATTCCACAATCCCACTTTGTAATCCATTGATTTTGCTCATGATTAAACACAGATATACCACAATACAAGTTTTGTTTAATTTCTTTGTATTCGCATTGCCAGTTCATTTTCCCAAATGTTTCATC
>CAKUYF010000104.1 GCA_934702115.1 uncultured Eubacteriales bacterium
ATATAGCTGAAAAAATGTCTATTGATGAACTAAAATCATTTAGGGATTCTTTTAAATCAAAATTAGCTAAAATTGTTCCTACTAAACCTCAATTTGCTCCCGAAAAAACAGAATTAAACAAAAATCAAAATATACAGTTTAAAATATAATAATTTATTAAAAAATGGAGGATATTAAAATGGCTTACTGTAATTCAATAAAATTAGAAAAAGGTATGTATAACGTTGGAGGAAAAAGCTTTACAGACGTTCTTGAAGGACTTGACCCTTCAGAAAATTATAAAGGAAGCCCATTGGAAGGTCTTGACGCTTATCAAAGACAACTTAAAAGATTTGATATAAAAGTAAGTGGTCCAGGATGCGATGTTGTAGAAAAATTTTTCAGCACTGCAGATTCAGCAGTCCTTTTCCCGGAGTTCCTCGCCAGAGCTATTAAGCAAGGTATTAAAGCTTCAGACGTACTATCTTCAATCGTTGCAGCTACCACTAAAATTGATGGTGTAGATTATAGATCCATAAATTCTTCAACGGAAACTTCATCAAGTACATATGTAACTGAGGGAGGATCTATTAGAAGTGTAACCGTGAAGAAAAATTCAGACCTCGTTTCTCTTAAAAAACACGGCAGACTTTTTTCATCTTCTTATGAAGCATTAAGATTTCAAAATTTGGATGTTATAGCTGTTATTTTAAAACAAATAGGCATGGATATTGCTAAAGAACAGCTAAGCGATGCCTTAACAGAATTACTGAGCTCAGGAGATACAGCTGCAACCGAAGTTAAAGCAACTTACGCAACTACTCCCTCTGCTCCTGCCTTAACTTATTCTCATTTACTCCAGCTTTGGAAAGGATTAAGTCCTTACAGATTAAACGTAATGTTAGCTTCCAGCGCTACCATAAATGACATTTTATCCTTAAGCGAAATGAGAGATGCTACATCAGGTCTTGATTTTCAAGGAACAGGAAATATCGTAACTCCAATGGGAGCTAAATTAATTTTATGTGAAGGAGTCGCTGCTAATAAAGTAGTAGGATTAGATAAAGATTTTGCTCTCCAAATGATACAATCCGGCGATGTAGTAGTAGAATACGATAAATTAATAGACAAACAGCTTGAAAGAGCCGGTATTACTATGACAACAGGATTTTCCAGAATATTTAAAGATGCAGTCAAAGTCCTTGATTATGGTGTATCTTCTCAATAATCGTTTAGAAATTTTCGGTTCTTTACAATTCAAAGTTGTAAAGAGCCGAGACTACATCTTAAATTTACTTTAAGGAGGAAATATATTTTGAACTTAGAGTCAGTTATTGAAAGATTTTCAATAGTAGCCAAACTTTCAATAGAAGAAACTTCTCCTTGGATTGATCTATGTAAAGACAGCAAAGAAGAAATAGAAAGAAATTTAAAAAGTAATGTAGATACAGAGCTGAATTCCAGACGGCTAGAATCCGCAGCAGCAGCGTTATCTTTTTATAAATATACTCTATATCGTGCGTCAGCTTCCGGAATGGAATCATTCAGTGCCGGTGAATTAAAAATTAAAAATGATTGTAACTCTAGCGTAAGAATAGCAAACACAATCTGGAGAGAAGCTAAAAAATCTATAGCCGACTTATTAGAAGATAATGATTTCGCTTTCGAAAGGATAGAATTTTGATGTTTAACAATCCTGAGTTTCTTATTTCCCAATATGGTCAAAACGTTACTTTGAATTCTTCAGATAAAAACAATACTCCAAAAACATTTAAAGCCTTTATACAACCTTTACGCTCTGATTTTCAAAGTGATCTGTACGGAGATTATAAAGAATCAGATAATACTGAACAGTTTCTATATATAGGACCACCAGGTATTCAATTAATGAAATATCCAACCGGAACAACCTTGGAATCAAATTCTGAGAAGTTTATAATTAAAAAAGCAGAAAATGTCTACCTTTCAGGAGAAATAATCTACGAAAGAGGAGTACTTGAAAAAGCCTCTACATAAATTAAAATTGATACTATAAAAATATTAAATAAAATTTTAAAATTATATTTTACGGTTTGTCTAAGAAAGGATACAGCAAAATGCAAAAAATTACTAATTTAGTTTGCTTTAAAACAAATTTCATGGAGCCAGTCATAGTTTCAGGAAAAACTTTCGGCATAAAGCTTTTATCGGCATACGATTTTATATTATTTATTAAAAAATTTAATAGCCTTAAAAAATTTTTAAAACTACAAAGATTGAATTCAAAAATATGTAAAAATATTTCCGAAAAAGCTTCATTGATATCCCTCTGTTTATATAAATCCGAAAATGAAAAATTATTTCCTGATGCTATTACAGTACTAAAAACTCTAACTTTCTATGAAATACGTTACATTTATAATGAGTATGTTAAGTTATATAATAGAGTTACCTGCAATGATAAAAAAATTAACTCAATTCTGGAAAAAGTAAAAAACAACTATACAAAATCTAAAAATAGCACCATTTCTAAATAATTTTATTTAATATTATTTAATTACTATTGACTTACTTGTTTAGAATGTGGTAAACTGATTAGAAGAGAGATCTAATTGTTGTAAAAAGAGTGGGATATCCCGCTCTTTTATCTGTATTTTGGAGGTATAAATGGCATCAGAGCGTAAATCTATTAGCATATCAGAAAAAATATATGACCTAGCTAAACCTATAGCTCAAAATTTGGGTCTGGAAATTTGGGACGTCAAATTTTTGAAAGAAGGTCAAAATTGGTACTTAAGGGTTTTTATAGATAAGCCTCAAGGTATTTCAATAGAAGACTGCGAAAAAATGAGTCATAGTTTGGATGAGCCCTTAGATATTTTAGACCCTATTGAACAATCATACTTTTTAGAAGTATGTTCACCGGGAATAGAAAGAGAGTTATCAAAAGATTCTCACTTGGAGAAATTTATTGGATATCAAATCACTGTTAAACTCATCCGACCTGACGAAAACGG
>CAKUYF010000105.1 GCA_934702115.1 uncultured Eubacteriales bacterium
TTAGAGAAAAAAGTAGACAAGCATAATAACTTTGCTGAGAGGCTCCCCGTAATTGAAGAAAAAACTTGCAGTTGCAAATCATCGCATTGAAGACCTCGAAAAACAAGTGAATAGATAAGAAAAATCCCTCAGTATTTAATTGTACTGAGGGATTTTTCTTTTTTATTATACTGGAATTTCATTTTTATGGAATTCTATTATTATATCATTAGGAATTTTTTTGTATTTAACATTTTTTATATAGCACTTAAACCATGGTGAATTTTTACTATGCGTGATATTCACAAGTTCATCAGATTTAAAACCCTGATACTTTTTCAAAGTTAAATCTATAGATTGTAGCTTTTCTAAACCTTCTTTCGAAGATAATATACGACTTCTAATAGGCATTTTGTCGATTGGCTTCTCAATACAACAGTATTGAGGGTATTTTTTAAGCGTTTGATATGTGTCTTCGCAAACAGGACCTTTTTCAAAAGCATATACGTCATCTCTAAATAATGGAACCTTAAAATTGGATAGATAATCAGCATGGCACAAATATACAAGTTTTTCTAATTTTAAGTGGTCACACTTTATTTTTTTAGAAAGAATGTATTTAGCAATATCTAAACTGGACAATTCTAAGTTGCTTTTTAATTCTTCTATGAATTCATCAATATTATTATAAACATAAACCCCTTTGAAAAAACTATCAGCTTCAACTACAAAGTACCACTCTTTACCCTGAGCTACAATAGTACGAATTGAAACACAGTATAAATTTCCTACTTCAAGCCTAATTCTATCAAGTTGGCTTTGAATAAAGTCAGTAGAAGTATCTTCAACAAGATAGTCCATAGCTATACGATACCCTTTAGAATATGAACTTCCCATAATAATAAAATGAGTATACATAAAAGCAACCTCCTTTCAGTTATATACATATACTTTTATGGCTTTCATGTTCCCATTTAACATAGTCTTGTTTATATAGTTCATGAGATTTGATATTGTTATCTTTGTCTCTTTGTAACCATATTTGCAACTCCCATGGCATAACAAAATTACCATTATGAAAGTATATATGTATTGCCTTATAGTAATTTTTACTGGCATCTATGCACTTTAAGTTTGGATACATTTCATTTATATGTAACAATATATCACTTAGTTCATAATCATTATTAACTATAATTCTACAACCAAATAAATCATTAAAGCATTTATTTACTGGAGTTCCACCATTCTCATCTTTTTGCTCTATATATCTATCTATTTTATAGTAGGCAGAATTATCCTCTTTTACTCTACTGGTTGCTGACAAAATGAAATTAGTTTTGATTCGAGAAAAATTTGCGGTAAAAATAAGAAGATTTCTATTTAGAAATTCTAAATATGATTGAATAAGGCTCTCTAAAACGCCATCTTCATATAGCTTTTTAACAGATTTCTTTTTAAGATTAATTTCGTTAGAAAATCCTGAATTGATGAGCTTATGTTCTTCCGAAACGGTATCAATAACTTTCTTTAAATCGTCCAAATACATTTTTTAACGGTTCGATACCTCCAATATAACTTTAATTCAACAAAACTTTTAACTTCACTGTTAGTATACCATCTAAGAGTACAATTGTCAATCAAAATTTCAAAATCCATTTTATGTTAAGTAAAAAAAGGGGATAAAAATCTTTTTACCACTTAGTCAAATCCACTTCATTTTCAATTAGACACCTTTGGTAGTAGTCTACTGTTGCTTGAGGCATTCTATCACTACTTTCTTCTTCTTCGGCGTAGGTACTACCGAACTTACCACTTTTAAGGTCTGAAAGTATAACCCCGAGAGTGTACTTGTACATATTATTGACCTTATTCCCCCTTGCTAAGATTTGATAGTATACAGTTCGTACGTATGCTTCTGGTTTAGCAGTTATACCTTCTGCTATATGCACAAGGTTGATTAGTTCATCTACAGAGTATACGCCTTCAAGGTCGTGATATAGCTTCACTGTTTCATCTCTAACTACCATGCGAGATATATCCTTATCAGGCGACTTTGATTGAACTTTCGGTGGTTGTGTCGGTTCTTCTTGGTGTTCCTGAAAAGTCGCCACTTCTTGAACTTTTGGCATTTCTGCTGGAAGAGTGTCTCTAATGTCGTCTAAATCTTCAGGCTTAATGAACTCTTTAAGTTTCAAATCGTCTTTGAAGTTCTCATTTTTAGTAATAGTAAACTTTAAAGCGTGTATCTTTCTACCCTTTTTAATAGGTTCGAAAGTATACTTGATATCTGTATGCTCTTCCAAGGCTTTTTGACATACTTCCAAAACATCCCTTCTAAAATCCTGATATTTTACCTGACTATTTTTATTAATTCCGAGCATATTTTTTAAATCTTCAAGATACACTGTACGAGTTCCTATTTTCTCATATTGTTTCAAAACCTCGTACATCCGCAATTGATTAATAGATTTTAACCTTAGAGAATTCCAAAGTTCATAAGTAAAGTAATTCCGCTTCATTTCAAACATATAAGGTAAAACTTCTTCGCTACACTCTATATCTACATACCAATAGCCTTGATGATTATGCATTTTGCATTTTTTAAATAGTGGCACACCAGTAAAACCAGGTGAACCATCTTCATTAGGTAAAAATATTGGTTTACAAAGAAGCTTACTAACTACTTTCTTCATAATAGTTACACTCATTTTTTTTATTTCCATTATTTCGCAAAAGTCATCTAATGTAAATGAGACCAATTTTGTATTTGGGTCTCTTGCATTAATCTTAGCTTGATATATAGCTAAAAATCTAACTTCTGTTAATGTCATTCCTGTCGGCTTTAGAGCGTTCAAATGGTTTGAGCGTTCTATTTTATACTTTAAAGATAGATTATTTTTTTCTTTTTTAATCATAAGTTTCACCCCATTTATTATAATAATTATAGTATAAG
>CAKUYF010000106.1 GCA_934702115.1 uncultured Eubacteriales bacterium
TCTCCACTGCGGAAAAATCTTTAAACCTGGGTACAGCTTTTACACTTGTAGACTATAACGCAAGTGGTCGGAGCATAGCTTTTGGTCGTGTTTCAACCGCTTTGGAAAATGAAAAAAAGATACAAATTAAACTCAATACAGAAATTGAGGGAGATTTTAAACTAAATAGCAAAACTATCTTTGACTTAATTTACCCAGTAGGCTCAATTTATATGTCCGTAAATAACACAAATCCCACCAATCTTTTTGGTGGAACGTGGGTCACTTGGGGTCAAGGCAGAGTACCTGTTTGCGTAAATACGTCAAATTCAAATTTTAATACCGTAGAAAAAACTGGAGGTAGTGTATCACATCGTCATGAGTTCAGAATTGGTATGCATTGGTGGTATGGTGGAGCTTGTGGCGAAAATTCATATAGTGGAACAGGTGCATATCGATTTTCCGATAATCAATATGACGGCTGGGCTAGAGATTTAGAGGGAAAATCTATGAATGTGAATAACGGAATTTACAACAATTCTTCTGTAACAACCGCAACCCCTGGAGGAAAATGGTCTAGAAGTGATACATCAGAATCAAATAATTTTCAGCCGTACATCACGTGTTATATGTGGAAACGCACGGCTTGAATTTGTATAAAAAAGACCTTTCTTATATCTAGAAGAAAAGTCTATAATTAATGTATAAAGAGTTTCAATAATATAGTTTTAATTCGATAAAAAGTTCAGTATGAAAGGTTACTTCTGTATTAGTTTATTTAAATATTTAAATTCGGATACCAATTTATTTACCATGTCACGGATAATACAATATTGCTTCTCAGTTATATTTTCAATTATTATTGTGTGGCGGTCATCTATTCCTAAAAGGTAATCACAAGACACATTATATAATAATGCCATACGTTTCAATATTTCTATTGGTGGGAATGATGTGTTGTTTTCATATCCGCTTATACTTGATTTAGTAGTTCCAATAAGCTCTGCGACTTGAAGTTGAGTTAAATTTTTGTTTTTTCTTGAAATTTGAAGTCGCATTCCAAAATCATAAATCATATTGACACCTCCAATAAGAAAGTGTATTATGATTGTGTACGATTAAATCGTATTTATAAACAAGAAAGTATCTTTGTGTTAAACTGTTTAATTCTTTGTTTTTCCAAGTAGGTAATCTGTTGATACATTTAAAACATCAGCTAATGTATTAAGTTCTATATCAGTTACGAATCTTTTTCCCTGTTCTATTTTTTGTATAGCATTTTTATCTACATCTAACCCATGTAACTGTAACATATCAGCTAATTGTCTTTGTGATGTTTTTGGAATTAATTTTTTTCTTAAGGTGGCGATCATCTTTCCGCATAGATTTAATGTTCCATCAGCATTTTTATTTTTGTACATACTATATCACTCCTATTGACATTTACTAGTTGTCATAAATTAGATTTTATGGTAAAATTAATTTACACATGATATTCACTAAATGCCATGTGTAAAACGTAAAATAAAAATGGGAATTAGATTATCTATCCATATTGGACAGTCTAAATTCATCTATAATAGTAAATACTGCTCTAACTTGACTTTCCGATAAATCTTGAAGAGGCATGCGGATTTTATTATCTAAATCAATTCCAAGAAAATAATCTGCCGATAAGCCAAATATATAGCACAATTTTATTAAAATTTCATAGGGTGGAATTCGCATATAATTTTCGTATAAGCTAATAGTGGATTCTTTAACTCCTAATCTATCAGCCAAATCTTTTTGTTTCCATTCTTTTTGAAGTCTTAATTGACGTATCTTTTGTCCCATATCAATCGACACCTTATCACCTCTTTAGGTTTTATTTTATGCATTTTTATATTTCTTTATGAAATATTATTTACTAAAAGAAATAAAAGGAGATTAAAAATGAAAATATGTTGTTTTGCAGGACATCGAAAAATAACTGATGACATAGAAATCATCAAAGGAAAACTAAAAAAAGGAATCATAGACTTGATTGAAAATCACAATGTGACCACTTTTTATAACGGTGGAAAGGGTGACTTTGATTGGCTTTGTGCGTATACAGTTGATGAGCTAAAGAAGGATTATCCCTTTATAAGTTCACATTTGGTGTTAGCATATATGCCAACAGAAAAATATAAATATGCTAACAACCTAAAAATTTTTGATACTACCATTTATCCTGAAATGGAAAAAACTCCACCTAAGTTCGCTATAATAAAGCGAAATCAGTGAATAGTTGATAATTCAAAGTTTTCAATTGCATATGTTAAACAATCTTTGGGTAGTGGTGCATATAAGACACTGAGTTATTCTCAAAAGAAAAATATAACTATAATTAATATAAATAATAATTTTTTAACTTAATTTTATAATTTGAGTAGCAATATTTTTCACAAAGCTCTCATCATGCTCTACGAAAATCATGGTTGGATTGAATTTTAAAATTAAATCTTCCATTTGTATACGAGATAGAATATCAATAAAATTAAGCGGTTCATCCCATAAATATAAATGCGCTTGCTGACATAAACTCTTGGCAATCAGCACTTTCTTTTTCTGACCTCCACTAAAATTCGATATATCTTTTTCAAACTGGATTCTTGAAAAATCAAGTTTACGTAAAATTGTTTTGAAGAGGCTTTCATCAATATTTTCAAGTTTAGCAAAGTCCTTGAGAGTTCCGTTTAAATTTGAAGTATCTTGCGAAATATACGATATCTTTAGGTTACTAGCCTCTTCAAAAGTTCCCTTAAAACTTATTTCCAAATCGCCATTTATAAACCTTAAAATAGTAGATTTCCCACACCCGTTTTTACCACATAGCGATATTCTATCTCCTTGGTTTACTTCAAAATTAATGTTTTCACAAATTTTTTTATTGCCATAAAACAGCGAAACCTCTTTTA
>CAKUYF010000107.1 GCA_934702115.1 uncultured Eubacteriales bacterium
GAGCTACATACTACAGCTTTTTCTCCGCTCTTTTTTAATGTATATACTAAATCTCCTTCCGGGGCTAAGTACTTAAGAATCTTAAAACCTTCTTCCATTATTCCCCCATAAGAAGTTCTTAAATCTATAATTATTTTGTCAATCTGTTCAGACTTAAACGAATCAACAGTTTTAATAAACTCATCACCTGAGCCTTTACCTAAGCTTCCTATTTTTATGTAACCTATTGATCCATTTTTAAATTTGTCCGTCAATACTTCCCCGGGTTGATTTTTCTTTTCTTCTGTATATTTTAAGTAATCAGATCGTCTAAAAAATTTGCAGTTTACGTCATCCACTCCGCCCAAATATCCTATGTATATTCCCTCTAAAATTTTAGATTCATCAATATTTCCAATATATTCATTTCTTATTAAATAGTCTATTTCACTTAAATTCTCGTACATTTTTTGCTTTTCTTGAGTGTATGAAACAAGATCATTAAATTTATTCATTGCTATTTTATATCCCAGTGAGTATACACCTGAGGAAACTACGAATAAAACCGCTAATCCAGCTCCCAAAGAAATTTTTTTGCTGAAAAACTTCATTTTTTCACCTCCGATACTTTAATATCAATTTTTATAAATCAAAAACCATCTTACTTGAATTATAGCTATTAAATCTAATACGTGTAAGACGGTTTTAATAATTTTAAATTCAAATTTCTGTTATGTACCTACGATTTTAGCCTTTACAGCCTCAATTTAATAAAGCCTCACTATTATTAGCCTTATACATAATTTAAAGGATTTTGGCGGACGCCATTAACCCTAAACTCAAAATGTAAATGGGGTCCAGTAGAAAAGCCGGTATTTCCAACTTGTCCTATAACTTGTCCACGTGAAACTCTTTGTCCCGGGGATACTACTACATTGCTCATATGTCCGTAAAGAGTGGATACACCATTTCCATGATCTATTACGACAAATTTTCCGTATCCGCCACCACCTTGTCCACGCTCATTAACCACAGTATTGCTCATTATTACTATTCCATCCGTTGCCGAAACAATATTTGATCCGTATATTCCTTTTCCTGCAATATCTATAGCACCATGCATATGAGAACGATTTATGCAATCATAAAAACCTGAGCTTATGTATCTAAATCCCGGCACGGGCCAAGCATATCCGCCTTTACTAACAGTTACTGCTGAAGTAGCGTCTACTGAGTGAGAATTTGAAGACTTAGTAGATTGCTGCTTTTGTTGCTGCTTTTGCTGTTGCTTTTGTTTTTGCTCTTGTCTTCTTCTTTCTTCCTCTCTTTTGCGCTGTTCCTCATAATACTTAGTGATCTGAGCATCTATTGCTTTTATTTCAGCATCATTCTGATCTATTTCTTTTTTAGCTTCCTTTTCATCTTCTTTATATTCTAATATAAGCTTTTCGCTTTTATCCAATAAATCTTGGAGCTCTAGTTTACTTTTTTCTAATTTTTCAATTTCTTCTTTTTGTTTTTCTTTTATTTCACAAATACTTTTTTCTTCTAATTCAAGCTTTTCGATACTACTTTTTAAACTATCCATAAGTTCTTTTACTGTTCCACTTACTGAACGAACAATATCCGCTTTGTCCAGAAAATCATCAAAGCTTTTAGAACCTAAGATTATATCAAGTGCAGAAGTGTCACCAGCAACATAAATTGAAACAAGTGCTTCTTTTAACAAATCTGTTTTTCTTTTAATTTCTTCATTCATTTCGTTTATACGAATTTGAATTTTTTCAATTTGTTTATTTAATTCGTTTATGTACTTATTTGATTCATCAATTTGGTTTTTTACTGCTTCAATTTTTTCATCCAATGATCTTTTATTTTCAGTCTCAATTTTAACTTTTTCTACTGTATTCTTTAAACTGTCTGCCAGTTCTTGTCTATGATTTTTAAGCTCTGCTCTGAGTCTTTTCTGCTCATCAATATTTACTGAAAATACCATCGGATTATTTATACACGCAAACATAAATCCTGCGCCTGCTAAAGAGGATAACAACTTCTTCCTACTACTGTCCTTCAAAGCTTACACCTTCCCTTTTTAAATAACGTCTTATTGGAATTATTCCACCCACGATTCCGCAAATCAACCCTGCAGATGAAAAATAGCCTAAAATACTTAAAAAGATATTTTTAGAATAAATACCATGGAAGCTAACTATTCTTCCTAATACTTCTACAAAGGTTTTATATGTACAGTCAAGAATGATACTTGAAATTAGTGCCGAAATCATTCCAATTATAATTCCTTCTACTATGAATGGTGCACGAATAAACCAATTAGTTGCCCCTACTGATTTCATTATCCCTATTTCTACTCTTCTGCTATGAATTGTAAGCTTAATAGTATTTGAAATTATAAACATAGATACTATTCCTAAAGAACAAACCGTCCAAATTCCAGCAGTGGAAATTAATGTATTTAAGTCCGAAAGCCGCTTGGCAGTATCACTTCGATCGCTGACTGAGTCTACATTTTCTATAGCTTGCAATTCCTTAACTGTTTTTTCATAAAATGCTAAATCTCTCATACTAATATGAAATGCTTCCGGAAAAGGACTACCTGACTCATGTAAAACTTCATAAAGTCCTCCCAATACCTCTCGATACTTTTCTGAAGCTTGTTCACTAGAGTAATACTCGCACTTTAAAATATTTGGTACGTTTTTGATTTTTTCTTCTACATCATCAATTTGATCTTTTGTAACTCCTTTTTTGAGGAAAACTGTCATACTATTTTGATGCTCAACGGACTTAAGTGCATTGCTTAAATTCAAAGATAGCAAAACGGCACTTCCAGTTAAAATCATACAACAAACCATAACAGCTATTGAAGCCATTGACATTACTCCATTAGTCCAAACACTTTTAAACCCTTCTTTTAGAGAGT
>CAKUYF010000108.1 GCA_934702115.1 uncultured Eubacteriales bacterium
GCTTGAAGACAGATGCAGTAATTCGGATATAAAAGTCAAAGTTTATAAAGAAAATAGCGACAAATACGAAGAACTAAATCTAGTAAATGGTAAGTATCAAATTCTTAATGTATATGAAAACTTGGAAGTTAGTGTGGAAGGTTTAAGTTTGAATAAATATGTTTTGAATTTTGTAGATAATATAGCCGCTTACTTTTTAGATACTGAATCTGGAAATAGCTTTTCTGGTACTAAAATTATAGATTATGGTAAAGATTATGAATTTAAACTTGTTGCAAAGACTGGATATGTATTAGGAGATTATATTGCAGTAAATATCGTATCTTCAAACGGTATTGCAAAAGAACTAAAGCCTACTTCTTCCGGGATATATAAAATAACGAATATTACTGAAGGTTACACAATTACAATAGAAAACGTTGAAAATATTACTTACAGCATAAATTTCACGGACACTGCAGGAGTCATATATTATAATGATCAAGGCGCCGCTATATCGGGTAATTTTAAAGTAAAATACGGTCAAAATTTTGAATTTTCCGTTGGAATAGAAGATGCTTATGATGAATCTATTTCAAATATTTATATATTAGTTAATGATGGAAAAGGAAGTAATGTAACAGCTCAAAAATTAGCTTCCGGAAGATATCTAATACAAAACATAACAGAAGATATAACAATCAAAGTGGGGAACGTTGTAAAGAATAAATACGTTGTTACCTTAACTGATACTGAGGGCATAGATTATTATTCTGCTTCAGGTTCGGTAATTAAAGGTGATAATCAAGTAGAGTACGGAGGAGATTTTTATTTTAAAGTAAAGTTGTATCCGGCGTACGCTGATTCTAAAATAAAAGTTATGTTAGGAGATCAAGAGCTTTCCTTGGAAGATAACATGTACAAGGTGCCAAGAGTTATAGAGAATAAAACAGTAACGGTATTGGGAGTAGAAAAAACTAATGCTATATCCCTTATAAGTAAAATTGAGACTTTACCTTCTTCTGTTAATGATGCAAATGATATGGAGGCAGTAATTGAGGCCACAAGACTTTATAATTCACTTAATGAAAGTCAAAAATCCTCGATTAGTAATTATGGAAGTTTAAAAAGTTTGCAAGAAAGTATGGCGCCGCTGAATCATATTTATAACGGAGTAGAGATAGAAGGTTTGGAATGGTACGTTAAAATTGTAGCAAATCCTATTTTAGCGGATATTGAGGCTTGTGCGAGAATATATGAAAAACTTAATTCAGAATATATTCTTTCCCTGTACGACGTTTATCTATGGGATGTAGTAAATGATAAACGCTACACCTTACCGGAAGGACAAACGGTAGTAGTTAAATTTCCAACCCCTGATATGACGTATTTTGAGTCTCCTACAGGAATCCATGAAAATAGCAATGGAAAAGTAGATTTTCTTACTTTGAATATGTCTAATAATGTAACATCCTTAGAAACTTCTTCATTTAGTCCGATGGGCATAGTAGCTAAAAGATCCAATTTACCGGGAAGATCGTCACTAATTGATTCTTTAGATGCCAATTTATCTGTTTTAACTGATTATACTTTAAATTCCTTATCTGGAAATTCCAAAAATTCGAATAACAATTCTGATAAAGTAACATTAAACAACTCAAATCAATCAGGAAATCAGGAGTTAGATTCCGAAAATGGGCAAGAAAAATCTGATAGTCAAAATATAGGAAATACCCGGCTGGGAAGCGCTTTGAAGCTAGTTTTAATTCTTGTAATTCTTGGCATTATTGCTACCGGAATATATGTATTTATGAAAAATAGAAAAAACAAAGATGATTCAAATTAACTTTCCAAAATTGGGAATTTTTGAGGTCTTGATAAGTTATTTATATTATGTTAACATTACTCATTATAAGTAGGATATTTTAAAACGGAGTGATGGTTATTATTTCGAAAATTCCGGAGACGCTAAAAAGACTTAGAATAAAATGTAATTACACTCAAAAACAAGTAGCCGATATATTAGAAATTGACAGATCAACTTATTCTTACTACGAATCCGGCAGAATCAGACCGGATGTAAAGACGATTTTGCAGTTGTCTAAGATATTTAAAGTTGACTATACTGAGATTTTGGATTCAGAATGTAGTAGTGTTTTTTCTGATTGTAAGTACGAAAAAATCCCGACAGATAATAATAGTCTGACGGATAAAAATGAAATACCATTGATTCCTATACTTGAAGGTAGCAATTTGACGGATAAAGAGAAAGATTTGATTTTAGGTTTTAGGCTGCTGTCAGAGAAGTCAAAAGAGGAAGTTTTCAAAATGGTATCAGAACGTTTTAAAACTGAAAATCGTCTTAAACGTAAAAAAATGAATGCCGAATAGTTTTAATTTTTAATATGTACATTTACAAATAAAACAATTTAGTGCAGTGGAGTTTACCACTGCACTTTTCAATATTTTAGGTCTGTAAGGAATCCTATTCCGCTACCTATATCCACAATACAACGTGGTAATCGTTCATCACTGCCACCACCCGCACAATTAAGGATTGATATGGTTTTTTCTCGTGCTAATTCATCACTAATGGTACCAGCTTTAGCTAGTTTTTCTCTTAGATTTTCAGTCAGTTTCTCCAAATTTTCTTTAAAATTTTTGATACTCATGCCGTCCTCTTTTTTATTTAAAAGAGAACTTGTAAGCTTATTGATAACATTATTGGTTTCCTCATAAATTTCATGCAAATACGCGGCACCCGCATCATCATTCGTAGGTTTTTTATAGTCTTTTAAAGCTTTAGTAATTTTTTTGAATTCTTCTCTTAAAATTTTTATTAAATATCCGTTGTAAGATTTAAGTTCAATCGCCGTTTTTTTTAGAGTTTCATTGTCTCTTCCATAAATTTTTTTTAATGCAGCGTCACCACTAGTAGCT
>CAKUYF010000109.1 GCA_934702115.1 uncultured Eubacteriales bacterium
GTATATGCCAGCATACCAATCACTAAATACATAATACTTTAGTCTTTGTTGGCACAAAAATCAGCTACTGTTATTATTTTATTTAAATATTTTATTATTGTTTTTTTAGCCATGAATCAGCAAGGGCTTCCTCAGCAGACTTAAAATCGCCATTGTAGAGTTTTTTACAAAAATTCACAAGTTCCATATCTTTATCAGTTGGGTAGTACACGGTTAAGAAACATTTTTTAGGTTTTCCCCCGAACTCCTCAGGAATTTTCACTCCTGTAACACCTTCGCTTTTAAATTCACTACTAAGATAATATTTCATAGCTGTATCACCCATACGATAAACATAAGACATATCCATGCCTACAGATATTAACCACATGCCCACAAACATGCAAGAAGCATCATGAAGATCTCTGGAAGGATCACCTTTTTTTAATGTTCCAAAATCTGTTATAGAATACCTGTATTTATTTTTGTTGCTATCAAATTTTTTAAGGATATTTCTAAATGCTATGTCTTGATGTACCATACCTTGTTCGTGAATAGCTTTCAGGCCTTTTAAAACACTTTTTATTGTTCTTTTCAGTTCTTTATAATCTATGTCTATACCACTTATTACACGCATATTATAGCCAGGCGCTCTAGGGTCTGGCACAATCGTTACTGTTGCATTATCGGTACCACCTCCTATTTTAAAACCCACTATCGAAGAATCGGCAAGCGGTGCTTCGAAGATAGCAATCTCATAATCCTTACCATCACTGTCACTTTTTTTCATTTGTAATTTGAGCTTAGGAACATTGAGATATTTGAAAACATATTTTGAAGCATCTTGAAATTTTTTAACCAGTTCAGTTTGACCACTTCTTTGTGCTTCTGCAATGCTTGATTTAAACTTATCTTTCATTTCTTTTAATTCCGCTGCAACTTTAAGTTCATTATCTAGTGATGTCCTAGAGGTGATTTGTGGACAACACACTTTTGCTGCTACTATTTTTTCTGCACCTGTTTTTTTGCTTATTCTGGAAGCTTTAAATGCATGACTTGCCGAGCCTTCCCCCAAATAGTCTAAAACTTCGTAACCATTTTCCTCTAGAATTTTCTTTGCTTGTTGCTCACTAATCTTTGCCATAAGAATTACCTCCTAATTTTAATTTTCTAAATAAGATTTGATCGACCAGTCTAATTGTAAAATGTTTATAAATATTTGTCAATTTTAAGTTGCTTTTTATAAATATTTCTGATTTGGTATTTGACAAATCTATTCTTGCTTAGGGACTTTTATTGAGATTTTAGACCTTAATTTCACGTTTTTTATATTTTTCAAAATCGTGACAGATTTTTCGAGAAACCAAATTTTATAAGTATTCGTGGAAACATGGATGAATTATATAGATTGGCAAGTGAGATAAAATAGGAGCTTGGTGAGAAAGGACATTATTTAGACGTAATTTTTGAAACTCTAGCAGACATGGATTTTGGGGCTGCCTCTGCCATATCGGATAATATTTTTTCGGATATTTTTAGAGACTGCTGTATCATTCACGAAGCTCTAAAATTGTAAGACAAATTATATCACAATATTTTGATTTAGATGAAAATTTGGCAGCTACACTGCACAAAATAATCTGCAAAAATACAATTTCATAATGAGTAATTCATCAATTTATTTATCCTTTTTCTCTCTTTTTTAATCATGATTTGTACTTCATCCGGTAAATCATTCAATGTTATAACTTCCTTGAAGTGGATGATCTTTATATTTCAAAGGGAGTGGTATTTGATTGCAAAGTAATTTTAAAACCTCTATAAAAGCGTTTTCTTCTAAACCTTGTTTAAGTATTTTTTTATAATCTTTTTTAAACTGAGCTGTTTTTCTGATTTTAAGCATGCAAATCCTCCATGAGATCATCAATGCTTTCGAATGTTTCACTTAAGTTGATACCTTTTTCAGTATCTTCAATGGACTTTGAAGTTGTCTCATTTGGAACATGCAAATGTAGATCGAATGGTATACCTTGCTCTCTGACTGATTGTATTAAAAACATGTTTATAGCTGTGCTTAAATCAAGGCCAAGTTTGGCAAAAAGCTTTTTGGAATCAGATTTCACTTGCTCGTTTACTCTAATATTTATTGTGGACATTTTAATTCCCCCTATATAATTTATATTTTTATTTTACCGCATTGTATTCACGATGTTAAGACAATGTGATTTTATCAAAATAAAGGAGTGAATAAATGATTAGTGTATATGCATCAAATGAGAAGTCTTTTTCCAGTAATGGAATGAAAATATTAAAGCCCTTAAAAGCATTAATATTTAAGCAGGATAACGGAGAATATTATCTCGATTTAAAAGACAGCATCGATAATTTCGAATATTATCAAAGCGGAAATGTAATTCGAGTATCCACCCACACCTTGGGGGAAACAGTGTTTCAGAATTAAAAACATGTGAATCCAGAACAATAAACACGATAAAAATTTCTAAGCTGTTAATAGTATTGTACTGGATACATTTGGTAAATTTAGTTTCACGCTTATTGATTATTATCAGCAGAGGGACAAAATTTGTTTTTATATACAGCTCGATTCCAAGTATGCTTATTTTTAGAAGATACATTGAACTTTGTGGAAACACTGATGTATTTTTGCGATAATCTCAAGATTTCCCATTTAATAAGTTGATACACCTCATGTATCGTTTCCGCATAAAGAGAGCGTGATTTTTTATATATGTTTGTGTTTTTATTTTTCTTATCTAAGTATAAATCTTCAACCTTGTCCCATAAACCATGTTCCTTTATAGCCTTCTCGAGACTAGTTAGATCACTAAATCTTTTAGTTTGTTCACTCCAAAAGTAGTTATTTTGAGATTTATTGTGTCTAATATACTG
>CAKUYF010000110.1 GCA_934702115.1 uncultured Eubacteriales bacterium
ATGGCAGATGACACAAAGGAAAAGAATGTTGTTACTTGCTCCTTTGATGGAGTGATGTATCACCTTAACATGAAACCCGGAACAATACAAGACATTCGCGCTGTTCTTGCCCGAGTATTATCATTACAATTCGTCTCTTATCATTAGACAGTTGCACGCCGAGGACTGGCGTATCTCACTTTAAACACAATCTATTCTCCTGATCCTTTGCCGTAATCCATGATTGTCTCTATCACTTTTAGTCCCTATTTTAGGTTCAAAGCCCCTTATCTGGTTAGTTCTGAAAAGACTGTGAATTGCAATCTCGAGAAGAGTTCCAAGGCAGCTGTATCGAAGTTAAGGACGCATGAGTGTTGCAGCTGTTCTCATCTCATCATCACCATTCCTCAGGGAATCACATACAACTGGCTTGAAGTATTGCTGGTCAATTCCTATCCTTTCGTTACTTGTCTGACTCTGTGTGGTGAGTTTTAGTTTTTCAATTCATCGTAGGCGCAACAATTCCATTTGTATGGATTCAGAGCATATTACAGTTCGACAATTTCCCTTCCCTTCAGAGGATTGAATTGAAATGTGAGTTTTGTGATGATTCTTGACTTGAAGCATTGAATGAAGAGTCGGCTCAGTCTCTTCTTTCATCCCTTCGCTCAATTCCAGAGAGCAAGCCAACTGTGGAAGAGAAACAGCAAACTCAGCAAGATGCGAACGAACAGGCGAAAGAGGTTGTTTCTGTGAAAGAGAAGGAAAAGACGGCTATTGATACAGAGAAGGGGGCAAGTGAAAAGGAAAAGGATGTTGCTGTGAAAGAGAAGGAGAAGACGGCTGCTGATGCAGAGAAGGAGACGAGCGGAGAGGAAAAGGAAGCTGCTATGAAGGAGAAGACGGTTCTAGAAGCGAAGGAGGAAGCGAGAGGAGAGAAAAAGGAGGTTGCTGTGAAAGAGGAGAACACGATTACGGATGCAAAGATTAAAGTGATTGAAGAGAAGGAGACACCACTTGACACGAGAGAGCGATGCTGGAAGGGAGTGATCAATGGAGTGGAATTCACCTTTGTGGTGAGTGTTCCATCTCAAACATCTTGCCGAATCGCCATTAGGAGGAAGGGCTCTTGCAAGTTGTTCTACTCTCCACAGAAGAACGAGGTTCCTTTCACGGCTGTGTTTAGGAATCAGAGCGTTTCTTTCTCTGTGGATCCGAAGAGCAAGATCAAAGAAGTGAGAGCTATTGGTCTTATGGTTGTTATGTTTGCTGTGAGTCAAGTCTAGGTGATGGCTCGTCGCGGGATTCCTTTCATTCCCAAATTGACACTTCCGAATATCAACGGGAGGAGAGTGACGAAGAACGAGAGTGTGAACCAATTCCTCTCCACTCCTACTGTTACTTTCTCCTCATCAGCTGTAATCCCATCAAAACCAACTTGCGGAAAACTACTTGTTATTGATGCGAATCATCAAGTATGGTATGATAAGATGGAAGCTCCCGCTTGCCTGTTCACATCAGAACTCACTATTAATGTGAAGAAGGGAGTTGCCGTTGATTGGTTGAAGAGGATGTCGGAAATGTGTTTTCCTTATATGAAGCGTCTGCACATCAAAAGTGAGTGAATAAGTTGAATGTGACGTATAGTTGAGGATGAGTTGACATTTGCAAATGTGAAGTGTTTGATGGAGTATAGGAACCTACCTGTGCTAGAAGAGCTGATTGTTGAATGTAATGAGTGTGAATGAGTGATAATGAATAGATGATAGTGCTGTTCGAGTGGTGAACTTGTTGAAGTCGTTTGGTGTCGAAATGAAGGAGTGTGTAGTTGAGGAAGTGAAGAGTGTGAATGAGGAGTCTGTTGGAGCAAAAGAAGATAATGAAGGGAATGCAAAGGAGTTGGATCCTGCTGTGGAAGAAGTGAAGGAGGAAGTGAATGCTATGAATGAGAACGTGGTGGAAAAGGAGGAGAAGGAGAGTGAAGTGGTAAATGAAGAAGGAATGATTGATGAGCAGGAGGAGAAGAGTGATGATGAAGAGAGAGTTACTGAGATATCGGAGAAAGAAGAAATGAACGAGATGAAGGAAGAGATCAGAAAAGAGGAAGAGATGAAGGAAGAGGAAGAGGAAGAGATGAATCAGGAGGAAGAACAGACCATTCCAATTGATTTTGTGAAGCACAGTGAGGAAGAGCAGAGTGTGAACGAGAAGAAGGAAGAACCGAATGAAGAAATGGATGAAGCAGCAACATATGTAGAAGAAGAGAGGTCATTATGTGATAAAGACACACCAAAGGAGGCGGAAGACGATAAGAATGGGATGGTTGAGAGAGGAGGTGAAGAAACTGCAGTTGACGAAGCAGAGAAGGATCGGGAGAACAGAACAGTGGAAGGGAAAGAGGGAAAGGAAGAACAACAAGTAATGCAGAGTGAAACGGAGGAGGAGAAGGATGCAGTGGAGAATCCCCAACAGACGACAGAAGAGAAACAATCTGCAGCAGCCATACCGCCAACAACAAACCCTACTCCCAAGCCATCAACTGCCAGGCACAAGCATGAGAAGAAGGAGAAGGATCATCACCACTCAAGAAGAGAATCCTCCAAACCGACACGGGTGGAGGGAGTGAAGCAGGAGGATCCGGTTGAAAAGGATTTGGAGTTCCTCCAGACGAAGGGTTTTATGGGACGACTTCTCAAGTCTCAGCCTCTCGTCGCAGCGCCCTCCGGATCGACTCTCGAAGTGATCAAGGAGTTGGCTGCTGAAGCGTTTGGCTACTATTTTCCCTTCCAGTTCTCGTGCTGCCTCCAGCAAGACACGTGCTCTATTCACTTTAACCGAAGTGGAGAATGTGAAGATTATGGTGATCCGGTGAAGAAGGGTGTTTCTGTCACTG
>CAKUYF010000111.1 GCA_934702115.1 uncultured Eubacteriales bacterium
GGCATATACAGCTACTTTTTTCTTATTTTTTACGCAAATCTATTATTTATAATTTCTCTTTGTATTTTTCTATCCTTAAAATGATTTTTGTAACTACTTTGTTCCGTCATTATTGTGGTATATGTCAAGAATTTTGGTAAAAAAATTTATTCCCAAGTTCGTTATTTTTTGATTTGAGGAAACTGTCATCAAATACGTTGTGCCGTTGATCTTACAATAACAAGTGCCACTATCGTAAGTTGTATAGCCGCTATTGTCGCGCTAAAACCTTACATAAACAGTAACATTTGAGCAGTTATTTTGCGAGTTCTGATTTATTGTTATATTATATTTAACGGGCGTGTTACTGGTCGAAAAAATGCTTGATGGTCCCAATTTATCACCTTGTTTTAAAATTTTATTTTCAAGTATTGTTAATAAAGGGGTGGATATAAATGTTAGCTGTGAACTATTCAACTATAAGAAAAAACCTTAAATACTATTGCGATAAAGTCACAGACGATAAAGAAACTGTTATCGTCACTCGAAAAGGTGAAAAAAATGTTGTAATAATAAGTCTTGACGAATGGAATGAACTTTCAAAAGCTGCTAAAAATGCCGAATATTTAAACATGTTAGACCGTTCTTTCAGTCAATTAAGGTCCGGCAAAGGAAGAGGACATGAATTAATCGAGGATGAATACAGTGAGTAAATATTGGTCTGATAAGGCTTGGGATGATTATCTTTATTTGAAAACACAAGACAAGAAAACACTTTTAAAAATTAATAAGTTAGTTAAAGATATCGAAATGAACGGTTTATCTGAAGGAGTCGGGAAACCCGAACCACTTAGATATAGAAAAGTTTGGAGCCGACGAATTGATGATAAAAATTGTTTAGTCTACGATATTTACAAAGATGGTAATATCTTGATTGCGTCTTGTCTAGGCCATTATGAGTATTAAAGTACTGATTTATATAAGTATTTTATTCGAATTTAACTTCTAAACAAGTCTAATAAAATAAAAATTTGAACTTGAAATTTATACCCAAACATAAAGAAAACCCAGTAATACTGAGTTTTAAGTTGTATCAAAAGATACGTCTTATTGTGGTGGAGCAGATTGCCCCAAATACGAACATTAGCTTTCTGTGTAATGGCTTAATAATAACTATACTGTTATAAAAATTACTTGTCAAATGATTGCTTATTTTTTTTAAGCCACTCCTGAAATTCTTTTTGAATTTTTTCATCAGCAAAATATTTTTTTATTTCAGGAAGTAATTTATAAGCTAAAAGTTTTAAATCATACTTAGAAATTTTATTATTTCCATTTTCCATTACACAATCTCCTTTAAGCCATTAAATGTAGACATTCTTATTCATTGTTTTGCTTTAAAAATTTTTATTATAATATGGATTTATTAAATTTCATTATTTAACTCTTTTTGTTTTTCAAAACTTTTTATGGTAAAAATTCCTCAATCTTCTATTGGTTAAATAGAATCACACGGATAAACCGTTTCCCTCATTGGAACTGTACTATGGAATTTAATCTCGACTGTATCAGGAGTATCATTATAAGTTGCTCTTGTCATTGCAGATTACCCACCACAGGTAATTTCTTATATTGGAATAATCTCGCTCGCTTGAATTATATTTACTTCTGCAATGCAAACTCTTTTTATTTCTCCATTGATTTCGATATTATCTATGTAACCACGTTCAAAGACACCAATCATGGTAGCATTTTCAAATATTGGAATACCATCTTCGACACCTGTTTCTCCATGACCCAAAATCTCGGTACGTTCTTCATTAATAAATTCACAAGTGATAGACGTACCTTTTATGCTGCCTAAATTCTTTTTGCAATACTTTTCAAGCCATGTAATGCCGTTTTTGTTGTACTGTGATTTATCACTATAAATCTCATGTAAAATCACTCTTATTTTGCGTTTTCCTTCTTTACTTTCTTTTGACGAAAGTTCGATTATTTTCATTTTCTCACCTCCCTAATATGATATTGAATATATTATGAAAATAATGTATTATTGAGCAAAAACATTAGAGAGGAATATACTATGAACTTTAAAAAGATTGATATAAACAACTGGGATAGAAAAGAATATTATGATTGGTTCACGACTAAAAACAGATGTAAAATTAATATGACTATGAATATTGATGTTACTAAATTAGTTGAATTAATCAAAGAAAATAAACTTAGATGTTATCCCACTTTTACATATATAGTTTCAAGGATATTAAACGCAGGCGATGAGTTTAAAATAAATTATGATGAAGAAGGAAATCTAGGTGTTTATGATGTGGTTTTCCCTCGATATCCAATATTCCATGAAAGTGATAAGAGGATTTCAATATTATGGACGGAATATTCGGATAATTTTAAGGTATTTTATGATAGATTTATTAATGACATTAATACTTATGGAGAAAATCGTAGTATGGCTGCCAAAGGAAATTTTCCTCCAAATTGTTTTGATATGAGTTCTCTTCCTTGGAGTAGTTTCACGAGTTTTGTCTGTCCAGCTACTAATGATATTGTTTGGTTACCGCCATTTGTTATGGTTGGGCGTTTTTTCGAGAATGACGGAAAGTTCTTACTACCAGTTTCTATTTCGGTTCATCACGCTACTTGCGATGGATATCATGTAAGTAATTTCTTTAGTGAATTTCAGAATTTAGCTTTAAACTTTGACAAATATATTTAAGGAGAGCGTACATAATGGAATTGTGGGATTTATACACTGAAAACAGAATTAATAAATTCACAAGTGATAGACGTACCTTTTATGCTGCCTAAATTCTTTTTGCAATACTTTTCAAGCCATGTAA
>CAKUYF010000112.1 GCA_934702115.1 uncultured Eubacteriales bacterium
GTCAAGGTACGTGTGATTCAACATGTAGTTGGATAGGTGCCATGCGACGAATGATTGTGAACCATGTCAGGCGGGGAACCGAGCAGCATTAAGCAATACTTTTCGTGCGATATGGTTAATTTGTTCAACTGCATGTTGGATTACATGTTTTGTATGTAATTTTTTATAGGAGAGAAATAGATATTGTACAAGGCTCTTTATAGAAAGTGGAGACCTAAAACATTTGATGATGTGGTCGGACAATCTCATATTACTGAAATTTTAAAAAAAGAGGTAGCTTTAGGTAGGATATCTCACGCATATTTATTTACGGGATCACGTGGAGTAGGAAAAACTACTTGTGCGAAGATTTTAGCTCGTGCAGCAAATTGTGAGTCTCCTATACTCGGAAATCCTTGCGGAGAATGTAAAATATGCAAAAGTACGGAGCTTGAAAAGGAACTTGATATCGTAGAAATAGATGCCGCAAGCAATAACAGCGTTGACAATATTCGGGAAATGCGTGAAGAACTAATATTTACCCCTTCCAGATGTAAATACAGAGTATATATTGTAGATGAGGTTCATATGCTTTCCCTGGGAGCATTCAATGCATTTTTAAAAACTTTGGAAGAGCCGCCGAAACACGTAATATTTATTCTGGCTACTACAGAAGTTCATAAGCTACCTTTAACAATTATTTCACGTTGTCAAAAGTTTGAGTTTTACAGAATATCTTCTGATGAAATATATAATAGATTGAAATATGTATGCGATAAAGAAAATATAGAAATTGAAGATTCGGCTGCTGAATTAATAGCAAATTCCTCTGATGGAGCAATGAGAGATGCTTTATCCATTTTGGATCAGTGTTATAATACGTGTAACAATAAAATTGAAAAAGAAATTGTAAAGAAAGTTTTAGGGATTGCAAGTGAAAATTTTACAGAAAATCTTTGTAATCTAATATTCTCAGGCAATTCTCCCGAAGCTCTGAGGTACGTTGATAAATTATATAAGGAATCTAAAAATATGGTTATACTTTGCGAAGAAATAACCAAGCACTTCCGAAATATAATGGTAAATAGAATTACCTATGATTATAAAAGCTTTGGAAGTAGCAGCGGCAAAGAAGAGATTATAAATCAAGAATTTATTCAATCAATAAATTTAAAAGATATACTTTATTGCCTTGAAGCTCTTCAAAATGCTTATAAAAATATTTCACTTGGAACTAATGCAAAATTAGAGATTGAAATAGTAACAGTAAAGCTTTGTTATCATTTTTTGAGTATTAATAAACCAACAAATACTTTAGTAATGAAAGACCTAAATAAATCTTATTTAGATTGTGAGACTTCTAAAAACATTTCTTCAAAATCTTGTGATAAAATTAAAAATTCAATTTCAGATGATGAAGAAGCATTAAAAGAATGGTATAATATACTTGAAGAGATAAAAAAAGAAAGCACTCTTAAAACTCTTTACTTATCTTTAAAAGATTCTATTGCCTACAAAAAAGGAAATTATATTTTGATAAAATTTAATAACTCTTTAGCACCGGAAATGTTAAGAAAACAGGAATACAAAGGAAGCTTAAAAAAGTCTATTCATAAAGTATTGGGAAAACCTTACAGCATCGGACCATATGAAAAATTTGAAAATAAGGTGCTTAAATCAAGTTTTGATTCAATTGATTCATTTATAAAAAAAGCAATTTCTAATGATATAAAGGTTATATTAAATAAAGAGGAGTATGAGAAATGAAAGTAAGATTACCAGGCGGACACGGAGCAGGAATAAGTAGTATGCAACAATTAATGCGTCAAGCACAAAAAACTCAGGAGGAAATACAAAAAGCTTCCACAGAACTTGAAGCCAAAGAATACAGTGCTACTGCAGGAGGAGAAGCAGTAAAGGTAACTGTATCAGGAAAAATGGAAGTTTCAAAAATAGAAATAACTCCCGAAGTAGTAGACCCGGAAGATGTTGAAATGCTTTCAGATATGATAAAAGCAGCAATAAATGAAGCTATAAAAAAAGCACAAAATGAAAAAGATTCAGTAATGGAATCTATTTCTGGTCAAATGAACTTGCCGGGGATTTTTTAACATGTGGAAAAATGGAAGTGTATATTTATTAAAGCTTACAGAACACTTTGAAAGCTTACCCGGCATAGGCAAAAAAACTGCTCAGAAGCTAGCTTATTCAGTTTTAAAAATGCCTAAAGAAACCGTGGAGTCATTTGCAAAAGCTATGTTAGAAGCACAAGAAAAAGTTCATTATTGCAAAAAGTGTTATAACTTTACAGATAAAGAATTATGTGATATATGTTCTGACAAAACCAGAGATGACTCCATTCTTTGTGTGGTTGAAGATACAAAAGACTTAGAAGCAATAGAAAATACATGTGAGTTTAAAGGAATGTATCACGTTTTGCAAGGTGTAATTTCTCCTTTAAATGGTATTGGTCCGGAAGAAATACGCATTTCGGAATTAATAGAAAGACTTAAAGCATCTGAAGTGAAGGAAGTCATTATGGCTACTAACCCTACTGTGGAAGGTGAAGCAACTTCTATGTATATTTCTAAATTAATTAGAAATCCGGAAATTAAAGTTACTAGGTTGGCTTATGGAGTCCCTGTGGGTGCATCACTTGAATATGCAGACGAAGTTACTCTTTCTAGGGCATTACTAGGAAGAAACGAAATTGCTTAAGGAAGCAAAATCATACTTTTTATAATTATATTTATTTTAAAAAAGCGGTTTTAATTCAAGACCGACTTTTTTAGTTTGATCAGTTGTTGCATACTTTTCAATGGCTAGAGCGTAATCTTGTTCTGTGATTGGTCTATTAG
>CAKUYF010000113.1 GCA_934702115.1 uncultured Eubacteriales bacterium
TTTGGGCCAAATTGTATATATGTATAGAAAACAAATGGGCTTGAAAGATTTCAAACTTTTTGGGCCTAATTGAAATATGTCCGGCACTGTAATGGTATTGTAGCTTCGGGTACTGTAGCAGGTACTGTAGCAGTACTGTAGCACAGTATGTTGCCCTAGGGGTGTTTCTGTAAGATTTCAAAGTTTGGTGGATGAATTATGAAAAATAATGTTAGTGTCAAATACAAATTCAAATTGGATTTAATTTGTAGTTTGACATAACTTAGTGTAATAAAGAATAATTACTTGGAGTAATTACTCTAATGAGTTGGACTCTCAAATCAACAACTTTGTTTGATCCTTGGTTGGTCATTTAATTAAGATTAATCAAATTGGATTTGGTTGATAACATGCTTGTATGTTGCCATGCTTTGTGTTGAATGTTATTAGATAACATAAAATGGTATTTCGGATTGGATACTAGTTGGGGCAAATTTGGAATTTGTATGTATTAATAAATAGGACCTGCGTGTCCTGCCTATCTACCTTCTCTCATTGTATTTCTCTTCTCACCTAATTCCCCTCAGAATCAATGAGGTTTCTTTAAGTGTTATGTAATTGGGTAGAGTTAGATTGCTAGTGGGAGAGAAATTGTAAAAGGGAGAGAGATTTGTTCTAGGAACAATTTGTAAGTATCCATTCCGATTACCATTATTTAATTTACATTTACGCCTTGTGATGTTATTTAGAATGCATGCTTAAGGGTGAATGTTGATGAGACCTAATTAAAGATAATAAATTGAACCAAGTATTCAATTTATCGAAAAACACCCTCGCTCATTATATCGAGCATTGTCCTTCCATTGAGTGATTCTCTCTCAAGATCCAAGATCGACTTTGATTTGTTGGCCAAAGTCAAGGTCATTGTCTTTCGCGGATGTGTTTGAATCATGGAAGCTTTGTTATATATCGCATGTCTTAGACGGTTGGGACTTGTTGGCCAAAGTCAAGGTCACTTCTGTTCTTCGATGTGGATTACAAAGCTTACCCAATGTCAATGGGTTATGCTTGACTGGTATCATTAGGCTTGTTGTGCCAAAGCCAAGGCCTGAATGATTCAGAGGAAAATGTTAGGAGTTACATTGGATGTACTCGATCTAGGAGTCGACCTAACGGATCTAGGAATTGGATTTGATCCAATTGGTTTGAGAAACCTACCTAATTAAATCTTGTATAATTTGTTGTGCCAAAGCCAAGGTTGTACATTATTTAATGGGGTCCTAGCCCACTAGGAAACTAGGTTTCCCAAGTCCTCTAATGAGGGTTGGAGGCTTGCCGAAAAATAGTGGGAGGCTAATATTAAATTTGCAATTTCGTTTAATATTAGTTTGCTGTTCTTTATTATGCCTTAATTTTTTATTTCACGACACTGACAAGTTTATTATTTTGTCAAACAGTTGGACTGTAAAACCAGTTAGACTGGTATTTGTGTTTATGTTGGACTACATAACCGATATGACTGGGAAACTGTCAATTAGAGATATTCTCGCTGGTGAGAATATGTTTGATGGTACAAATTTTCCCGATTGGGAAATGAACCTCAGAATAGTTCTGGGGCATGAGAAGGTTCTCTACACCATAGAGAAACCCATTGGGCCTGAGCCTCCGCAAACTGATGCGGATAAGTGGAAACTTTGGAAGACCCACCAAGATGACAACTTTACTGCACAGTCAGTGATGTTGGCATCCATGATTCCTAAATTTCGTCGTGAGAACAAAGGACATGATCCTTATGAAATGATGGCAAAGCTTCGGGATTTGCATACTTCCAACCTTCAGGTGGAGAGATATGAAATCCATAAGAAGTTGTTTAGGAGTCGGATGGTTGAGGGTATGTCCGTTGAGAAACATGTCACGGACATGATCGCTTACATCGATCGGCTGGCTACGTTGGACATGGCCATAGAAGCTGAAATGAGCATAGATTTGATCTTGCAGTCTCTTCCTGATAGCTGGGGTAGTTTCGTCATGAACTACAACATGCTGAACAAGGAAAAAACTCTTGGAGAGTTAATGGCAATGCTGAAAGAGGCAGAGCCAGAATTGTCCAAAGGAAAGAGACGAGAGGCTCATGTTATGCATATGCCCAAGAAAGGTAAGGGTAAATCTAGGAAATATCCTAAACCTTCTGGGGGTGTGAAAAAGGTCAAGGCTCAATCGTCTTCTGGGAAGACAAGAGACAAATCCCAAGACGTCTGCCTATTTTGTGGCAAGCGGGGTCATTGGAAACGTGACTGCCGTGCGTACAAGGCGGAGTTGAAGGATAAGAAGGCGGGCAAGGCACCGGCCTCAGGTATGTTTGTTATTGAAATAAACATGTCCATTTCTAGTAGTAAATCTTGGATTTTTGATACTGGATGTGGTACTCATATTTGTACTGATGTGCAGGATCTGCAGATTAGCAGGAGACTGACGTCAGGGGAGATAGACCTGTGTGTTGGAAACGGGTCAAGAGTCGCCGTTTTAGCCGTAGGCACATATGTATTGTCATTACCCTCGGGGCATGTTTTGACTTTACCGGATTGCTACCATGTACCTAGTTTGACTAGTTTGACTTTACCGGATCTGTTAGGCCTAATTCATAGTGACGTGTGTGGGCCCATGTCTACCCAAGCTAGGGGTGGATATGACTACTTCGTAACCTTTACGGATGACAAATCGCGTTATGATTAGGTGTATCTAATGAGATACAAGTCTAAAACTTTTAAAAAATTCAAGGAGTTTAGACAAGCAGTAGAAAAACAGACTGAAAAAAATATTAAAATACTACAGTCGGACCGTGGTGGAG
>CAKUYF010000114.1 GCA_934702115.1 uncultured Eubacteriales bacterium
ATTTTTTTTCATGCTTTTTTGCGTAATAAATAGTGAATTTAGTCCCCTTCGATTTACCGTCCCAAATTGCTACTATTAAATCTGCTTTTTCTACTATTTCTTTATTTCGTATAATTGGTGCGTGGATTCCGTACTTTTTGTACTCAGGTTTAATTATTATCTTAATAATATTATTTTCATCGGCATATTTTTCTGCTAATGTATCTATTCCTTTAGCTCCTCCGGTTATTAATTGTGTAATTTCATTAGGTATATATTTTGAAATTTCGATGTTGGTTAAATTTCGAGACCCTACTATGGCCACTTTCATTTTTAAATCTCCTTCAAAACTATTTAATAGCTACAATAAAAAATCCTTTATAATCAATATAAAGGGTTAGTAAAAATTATTTTTTAATTATAATATAACCAACTTATTTATAAAGCTTTTAATTAGTTATTGTGTTTTATTTAAATGATAAAATTTAGCTTATGAACCGTATGACTACTAAAACCGTACTTTTCAATTAGCTTGTAAGTTGTTATTCCACGGTTTTTTAGTGTTTTCCAAAGTGGATCATACACGATCAAATCCTTCACCTCCTTATATTAAATAATAAAACATAGGCACCATTTTGAACATACTTCAAATATGGACTATATAATACTAAGTTAAAAATAAGGAAATTATAATTTATAAGCTAATTGAAAAGTACGGTTTTAGTAGTCATACGGTTCACAGGTTAAAGCACAATGGTGGAATATCTACAAATCTTATAGATATGCTTTGCAAGATATTAAAATGTAAAGTAGAAGATATTCTGGAATACATAGCCGATGAAGACTTTAATAAGTTAAAAAAAGACAATTCTTAAATTTGTAGCTCAGCAAGACATTATATCCGTATATTCAATAATTTAAGGATATTTGTAAACGAAAAGCGACTTTTATGGATAGTTGCTTTTCTTTTTTTAATTAAATAATAAGGTTTACAAGACATAATCTTCAGAATCCGCTAGATAATCTTTTACGTAATTGTTCTAACTCACTTTCGCTTTTAGATTCATTCAAGTATTTCCAAGAATATAACATTGTACCTTTATAATTTAAACTTTTAAGTATAGATATCTCCTTGCTAAGTATATCATTTTCAATTTTCCAGGTTCCGTTATCTAGTTCGGTGCCTGCCTTATAAATTGCTATTCCGCCATAGAGTTTTACTTCGCTATTACCCATAGCTTTTTTCCATTCTTTAGCAACTTTTTCGAAAGGCATTATAGAGTATTTAGTGCTCCAATAGATTTGAGGGCATATGTAATCTACACGTCTATTATGTTCATTACACCAAAAATTTAAATCTATTCCGGCTTCTTCGCACTTTTTTAAGTTTCCCGGAGGAGAAATCCCAAACTCAATTTTTGGGTTTATTGATTTTATTTCATTGTAAACTTCTTCAACAAGTAAGTTTATAGATCTTTTACGCCATTGTTCCAAAGACATTTTTTCGTGAAAATTAGAATCATTAATATATTCTCTATAAGCTTTATCTTCCGAAGTAAGAGTCTCAGGATTAGGGTAAAAATAATCATCGAAATGAATAGCGTCTACACTATAGTTACTTACAATTTCTTTAACTCCTGCTACTATTAACTGTCTAACTTCTTTGTAAGCTGGGTTATAACATATTCCATCTGCATGATGCAAAAAATATTTTTCAGAATCAAATTTGAAAAATGGATTAGACTTACTTAATTCTTTTGGATACGTTGAAGCTTTTACACGCAATGGATTAATCCAAGCGTGAAATTTTAAATTACTTTCGTGACATCTTGAAACCATATATTTAAGTGGATCGAATCCTGGATCTTTGCCTTGTATTCCCGTTAAAAGGTGGGACCAAGGAAATAGTTGGGAAGGATAGAGAGCGTCATTGTGAGACCTTACATGAACGATGAGAGTATCAGCATGAAATTCTTTGGCTTTTTCTATAATTAATTCAAATTTGTTTTTAAATTCCCTTTCTATATTATTAGATGAACAAGTTTCCAGATCTAAATAGGGAACCCATATTCCAATACTGCCACTTTCACTTTCGGAATTTAAATTGTTGATATTTTCGTTGGGTAGCGGGGAGGGAGATAGGGAATCAGAAATTGATTTTTCAGGGATTTCCTTATTTTCCTTTAAGTTAAGGTTACCTTGAAAAAAATGTATAAGTGCTACGAAGACTAGTATAGATGCTCCGATTACTGTAATCATGTAAGTGTACTTATAAAACTTCATAAAGCTGTTATAATTGTCCTCCCAGTTTAAGAAATTTAACTGTTTTTTTAATGTTATAAGCTTTAAAAATACATGTCCCGGAAACGCATATATCTACAGGATAATTTTTAATAAGTTGTATGTTATTTGTGTTTACTCCGCCGTCTATTTCTATTAAGACGTTTAAGCTTTGTCGCATAATTTCTTGCTTTAAAATTGTTGTTTTATGTAATTGACATTCCATGAGTTTTTGACCGCCAAATCCTGGTTCTACTGTCATTATTAAAACCAAGTCCAAATATTTCAAGTAGGGGAAAATAAGGGAGGGATCGGTTTTTGGTTTAATTGAAATTCCTACTTTTTTATTTAAGGATTTAATTTTTTCTATTGTATTCATAATATTACTATTTGATTCTAAATGGAAAGTTATTATATCTGCTCCGGAATTTATAAATTCCTCAATATAGTTTAGCGGATTATTAATCATTAAATGTACTTCAAATGGTAGAGATGTCTTTGCTCTTAGTGATTTTACT
>CAKUYF010000115.1 GCA_934702115.1 uncultured Eubacteriales bacterium
GGAAAAATGTTTCCCTGAACAGCCATAGAACAAACAGCCGTCTAATGAAGTCGATGTGATGAGGGCAACGGGGAGACCGAGACAAGTGTTCTTTTGGCCATTTCCGTTTGTGGTTCCAATTCCGAGATGGCCACAGGACGAGAGAAGATAATTGAGAGTGAAAAGAACGGTCAGGAAGAAGATAAAAGTGGAGAAGAATTGATGTGAGCAAAGAAATGAAGAAAACAAAATATGATAAGATAGATCGAGGTGAAGAGGGCATTGCAAAGCGGAGAGATGGAACACTTTATATTGTACTGCCTACGTTTCTCGGAAACCAAAGATGTTGAACCGCTTGTCAAAAAAACAACTTGCTTTTCCCAGAAGGGTTGGCGGCGCAAGCCAGAGCGATCAACCTTATCGATTCATGATGCAAAGATTGAACTGAAACGGCAAGAAAAGTGTGATCCGAGAAATCGACGCGTCCATCAAAGTGACTGCGTCCGAAGGAAGTTTAATGTGGCAGAGGCAATTTGCAGTTTGTGGAAGGCGTGTAGAACGGAGGATGATCGCGAAGATGATCGCGAATGAACGTCTTTTTGAATGCAAGCGTCGGTTTGATGTTTATTCAAATCGACTCTGTGACGCAAGCGTGCTACAATTTAATTTTCCGAGCGAAAGAGTGTAACGTTTCTCTTGATGTCGAGCATGATAACAAGCAATCAATTGCTCGGACAATTTGTTGCCACGAGAAATCGCGGGCGACTCTGAAATTAGCAACCGCGCGATTCGAGCGAAACTAATTGGTCCAAACGCAATTCATACAGAAAAGCGATGCAATATCATCATTCGTCGAAAAGATAATCGTTGCGTCAACGGCATCAGTTATAGGCGACGTGTTGGAACGAAACATGTTTCGATGTGAGAAACGTGAGCGCGAGAATCAACGAAGGTAGAGGACGTCCGATCGACAGCATCGCGATCGAATCAGATTGGCGAGTGGTGCATTTTCGATAACAAAATGTTGTGATCATCAAATTGTCCGGTCGGATTTCAGTACTGGTCCAACTCTCTTTTGGTGGGCATGCTCAATGCGACAGTTAAATCGCGTCGGGATTTGTTGGGACCTGCTTGTTGTAGGGTCTGAGTTTGATGACGGGAGATGGTTCACCGAGTACGAACTTGTTGCTGTAAAAGGAACACATTCTCGTTTTACTTGATGAACTATCGAGACGAAGAAATTGGGTCATGACCAAATTTGATGGAGTCTGAACTGTATTGACATGTGTTCAGTACGAAGGGAAATGATGATGGAGGTTTGAGAATCTCGTGGAAGAATTTGAATGAAACGATATTGACTAAGCAAGAAACGATAGAGGCCTTGTTTAAGCGGAAAACTCTATGAACTGAGTGATGTCGCATTCTCGCGAATTGAAATGGCGAATCGAATGGCCTGATTTTCGAATAAAATGCGCCGGATTGCATGTCAAATTGCAGCTAATTTACTCCGACAACGAAATGATGCCGATTCACTTGGACAACAAATTCCAACATACTCACTTTGACACAATCTGTAACCGATTCGCGTCGACGTCAAATTATTCATTTCCGTCCCATTCATGTAATTTCCTCCTATATTTGTATCTCCTCTCGCCTCACAGTCATATTTCGCTTTCCATCCACTCACACTTTCGTGTTTTCCCTTCAACGATCGATCAATGACGATTGTCTCATCATCAACACCAATCTGTCATACAGTATTTACGATGTTACAGTTTGTCTCCATCTCTACATGTCACGAGCATGCAACGTTCCCGATTTTGAATGATCAGAAGTGGATCGCCGGCAAGTTATTTCGCGTCGGAATCGTTTGAACTCAACACTGTCCCATCTGAACGTTACAAAACTCAAATACCCCACGATATACTTCTGTTGCAGCAACGTCCTCTTTGAGTGTCAGACATGTTCCTCACTGCAAACAAGATCAAAGACGATTGTTCTAACAATCTACTCTGTGACCTCTTTCAGTGACTTACATCAGTCGTGTCAGTCGTTTCCATGACAAACACGTTTGATGCAATAGTCAAGCACTCCATGAAGAATGTACATCACAGCCGTTTGTTTGACGTGCAGATCATGGCACCAAGAGCGTCGTTGCAAACAAAGGTCGATTGATGTCCGTTGACCGGGTTTATCGGCGGCGATGCTCCAACAGACCATGGTCAGTTGCGACGCTTCAAGCGCGTTTATTTTCTTTGGGAACACGGTGGTGCAATGTATATCTTGCTGATCTATACGTCGATCAGCTACGACGCACTATCCGATGCTAAACGGCTTCAACGCCGTCGTTTGTTTTCAGGGCTGACGGCTGCTGACGTCCACCGGGTACCAGTTGGTTCAAGGGCGACTCAATTGCACTTCCTGCTTAGAACCACCGAAGTCGTCACTTTTTGCATATGGTTGACTGTTGTTCCAAAGCTTCCCAGGCTGTTGTTTTGGTCGGCTTGTTTGTCTTGTCGCTTTCACGTATTACACTGACGCTGACGCTCGGTCTCGCTCCTGTTTGCACGGTGTGAGTATCAAATCGGCTGATGTTCAACTCGTAAACACAATTGTATTATGGTCACGACGAAGCTTCTGATGGAATTTCGGCGCTGTTCTATTTCGTCTGTTTTTGTTGGAACCGCCATGACTGGGAAGGGAGAGTCATAGAAGTAGCTGTGATGTTCGATCGAGCAAAAGGAACGGATAGAACATGGAACCATGTAAGAGTTTGTTAAGTG
>CAKUYF010000116.1 GCA_934702115.1 uncultured Eubacteriales bacterium
CGTAGCTGTTCATTTCAATTTTCCTCCGTAATATTAAAATTCATTTGGTTTGATTTTTCGCTTAAATTTATTTTATTCTCCTGAAGAATCATTATGTATAAAATTTAAAGTGATAACAGTTCCGGTGGGGACTTCTGTACCTTCAGGTATACTTTGCGTAGATACTGTAACATCCGGCTCATCCAGCTTCAGTCCTGACAATTTTACATTTAAGCCTATAGATGAAGCTGTACTATTTGCATCGGCCACCGAAAGGCCTATAAATTTAGGTACGTTTACATTGGAACTTGAAGAATCTGTATGTAGAATAATAGTTCCTCCTTTGGGGATGTGGCTTGAAGCATCAGGAGTTTGGGAAGTTACTGTATCTCCGTTTCCTATTATCGTAGTATTAAGAGAGAGTGTAGCGGCTTCGTTTTTGGCTTCAGAGATATTTTTTCCTACAAGCTCCGGAACTACAGTATCTATTTTTTCCAGTTCTTCTTCTGAGTAAACTTTCTCTATACCCATATAAGGAAGTATGTCTTGCATTGCGGCTCCGCATGCCGGAGCGGCTACGGCACTTCCGTAGTACTGTTCTCCTTTCGGAGTATCGAAAAATACTAGCATTGCTATTTTAGGATCGTCTGCGGGAGCAAATCCGCAAAAGGAAGATATGTAATCTTTTTGCCCTGGAGCAGACAAGCCTATTTTTTCTGAAGTACCTGTTTTACCGGCAATTCTGTATCCGGGGATATAAGCATTTTTAGCTCCTCCGTGTAGAGCGTTTTCATATAGCATGGATGTTACTCTTTTAGCGGTTTTTTCGGATATTGCTTGTCTTTTTATAACGGGATCAATACGCTTTACTATATTTCCGTCTTCATCAAGTATTTCCTTTACGATATGAGGCTGAACTATATTACCTCCATTTGCAATTGCAGCTGCAGCAGTAATCATTTGAATAGGGGTTATGCCGAAATTTTGCCCCATAGATGCAACGCATAAGTCAATAATAGCCATACTTCCATCGGTGCTGAAGAAGAGATCACTTGTTTCTCCCGGCAAATCAATGCCTGTTTTATTGTGGAAGCCGAATAATTTATAAAATTTAAAAAAGTTTTCCACCCCTATTCTTTGTCCTAAAGTAACAAATGCAGGGTTACATGAATGGCATAGTGCTTCTACAAAATTTTGAGCTCCATGCCCACTTCTTTTATGGCATCTTATTGGTCTGGCTCCTTCGTATGGTTTTATGGCTCCTGTGCAGTTGAACGTAGACTGTTCATTTACGACGTCTAATTCCAAGCCCATTGAAGCTGTTACCATTTTAAATACTGAACCAGGATAATAAGTATCGCTTATAGCTTTATTTCTCCACTGATAGCTTAAAGCTTCGTTTTTTGCTTTGGCTCTTTCCTCTTCCGGGAGGGCTTCTATTCTTTTTTCTTCTTCAGGATCGGCAATTTTAAAAGGTTCATTAGGATCAAAGTCTCCTTTAACTGCCATACCTAGTATTTCTCCGGTATTTACGTCCATTGCTATTGCCGTAGCTCTATTTTTTACTTTATGAGTTTTAATGCCTTCTTCTAAAGCTTTTTCCATAAATCGCTGAATACATTCATCTATACAAAGTCTTAAGCTGTGCCCGGGAGTTGGAGTTACAAGCTGTTCGTATTCAAATGGCATTTCAGTTCCCAAGGCATTTCTAGCTGTTAAGATTCTTCCAGGTTCGCCTTTTAAAGTTTTATCGTAGTACGCTTCTATTCCTGCGAGCCCCTGACTATCTGCTCCTGTGAAACCTAATACACTAGCGGCGAAATCCTTAAATGGGTAATAGCGTTTGTAATCTTCAATTAAGCGGAGACCGCTTGTAATTTTATTTTTTGTTTTAAATTCTATTATTTTGTCTTTTATATCACTTTCTACTTTTTTCTTAATGATAGTATAGCAAGATCTTTTTTTTGAAAGTTCTATAAGCTTATTTTTATCAATATTCAGTATTTCATGCATTCCATTACAAATAAGCTCCCGTTTTTCATCTGAATCTATATAGGAAGGTTCAAGCACAACCGTCCATACACTTGCGCTCTGAGCTAACGGTTTCATGTTTCTGTCAAAAATAGTTCCTCTTTTAGAGTTTACTTTAGTATCCGTTAACTGTTGTTCTGAAGCTTTTTTTTGCAAAAACTCTCCTTGTATAATTTGGAGATTTATGAGTCTAAAAGCAAGTAGGGGAAACCCGATAAATACCAGAATAATAAGTACTACCATGGATCTCCTTTGCATTCTTATAGTTACACCTTTTGACAAATCTTACACCTCGTCTGATTTTAAATTATCTTTTATTTTGTAATGAGTATTTAGCCGAGTTTATTATAATAATTATTTATTCATTAAACAAGTTATGACATAAAAGATATTACTTAACTTCAGTTCTTGATAATTAAATATAATTTAATTTCATTTTGTGAAATTGAATAAAAAATCATATATATATCGTAAAATAAAGATAACTTGACAGTTTTTTGTGAAGTGTGTATAATAAAAATGTAGAGTAAGATTAATAAAAATTTAAATAATAAAGTAAGGAGTGTTGAAGATGAGAAAAGAAATAATAGAGAAACTTAAAGAGGAAAAAGTAGCAGAGAAAGTACTGGAAGCCAAAACCGGTGATGAAATATATGAAATATTTAAAAGCTACAGTTTAGAAATATCAAAAGAAGAAGCAGATGAAATTTTAAAGGAAAAAA
>CAKUYF010000117.1 GCA_934702115.1 uncultured Eubacteriales bacterium
TTATTTCTCCTATTGAATATCCCAAACATAATTCTTTGATTTTTTTAGCCGTTAAAGTAGACAATTCTTTTCCGTATTCTTCTTTTGCCCAAGATATAAGTTGTTTTTCTATGGATATATCTTTTTGAGAAAGATTGGAGTATATACCATTTGCTTTTACAAAGCTTTGAATTTTTTTAAATTTTGAGGTATTTTTTGTTCCTATTATTTTGCTAGTTTGAGTTATGATAAGAACGATGAAAATAGGAACATCCGAAATAATTGTTAGAAGCTCTTCCATATCTTCTGAACTGAGATTTTCCCATTCCAAATTTTTTATTATGACGCATTTTGTTTTAGAAGTTAAAGGAAAAGTTTGTAGAGATAACGACAATTTTTCTAAAGATAAATTTTCGCCTTTGAACAAATTAAAATCAAAATCTGAATATTTTTCTCCCAAAGCATTATTTAAGATTTTATTTTCAAAATGGTTTACTAAATCAATATCACCTTCTAAAAGATATAAATTATAACCGGAATTTGAATTAACGGTCTTTTTTAGATTTCTATAATTTACTTCAGGCATTATTTATTGAGACCTCCTAATCTTGTAATTACCTAAATCATCAATATCTATATAAATATTTCCCATATGAGAAGTCGAAAAGATTTTTTCATAATCTGATAATTTATTTATTATTATTTCAGCATCTTCTCGATTCATGGACA
Source organism: uncultured Eubacteriales bacterium (assembly GCA_934702115.1). Taxonomy (GTDB): domain Bacteria; phylum Bacillota; class Clostridia; order Oscillospirales; family Acutalibacteraceae; genus UMGS1491. Next base: position 709 of record CAKUYF010000117.1, read on the forward strand.
GTACGGCACAATTTGTATTTAGGTATTTATAATTAAGAGGAAGCTTGCCTACAATCACTAGATTGCAATTTTTATATTTTTCTTCAGGAATTTTAGAAACATCGCCACCGTTACAGCAAACTAGGAAATTTAAGTCGTTAATTTTTATCTCTATAAAATTACTGTTTTCGATTTCAAAATTATTAATTGACACATTTCCCCATAATTGTGAAGAAATATTTCCTTTAAAATTGATTAATTGAGTGGAGGAATTATTTATTGTTAAGTTAGAAAGATTATCCGGCAGTGCTGTTATTTTAGGATGATATTTTTCTATAAATCTATTTAAGTTAATTGAATTAATTGATTCTGATAAGTTTATAATGATATAATCCAAAAAATAAAAAGGGGATGTTGATAAATATGTATTTACTCGTGATTCACAAAATCCTTCATTAGTGTAAAGAATAACTGCTTTATGTAAATTTTTAGAAATGACGATTCCTACGCCGTCCATGCAATTTACTATTGCCATTCTAGTAAGATTACGTGTAAATACATTATAAGAAAGGATACCTCCCAGAAATATTATGGCAGAAAACGTAACAGAAATTCTCAATAGTCTTTTCCAGTTTTTAAAAATCAAAGCTATACCAATAAGAATAAGCGAAAAAGAGATACATAAACTTATGTAGTTATAATCAAGCGAAAAGAAGGTAAAGGGAATTTTAGATAACCAAGCCGATACATCAGTTATTAAGTTAGTAATTGTTCCGCAAGCTAAAGCAGTAGGCATTAAGATTATTGAAGGAGCTTTTAAAGCGCATAAAGTGTTTAGTACTAAAAGGGAATTTAAGAGTAAGGTTGCAAGAGGTATAACAAGAACATTAGAGACTATAAATAGTATAGAAATTTTTTTATAAAAAAACGCTACTAGTGGAAAATTAAAAATTGATACCGCTAAACTTACAGAAATAATAGATATAATGTAGTCTAAAAATTTATTTGAATTATTTTTTATATTAATTTTACTCTTAATCCATGTACTTATTTTATCCTCTAGAAGTATTATTCCCAAAGAAGATAAAGCACTAAGCCATAATCCAATATCAAGTGAAGAATCGGGGTTGATTAGAGAAATAATCAGGACAGCAACTCCTAATGAGTTCAAAGAATCTGATTTTTTAAATATTGCAATTCCTATTAAGCATATTATAGTAACTATACCTGCTCTAAGCCCTGAAACGCTAAATCCCGTTAGTGCTACAAATAATAAAATGCTTGCAGAAGCGATAATAGAAGATAATGTTCTATTTACTTTTAATTTTTTCAGTAACCCTAGAATGAAATTACTTATTATAGAAATATGTATTCCGGAGGTAGCGACCAAATGATATGTTCCTACAGAGTCAAATTTTTCTTTTACTTCTTCAGGAATATTATGTTTTTCTCCCAAGAACATTCCGTTCATAGTGTTAGCAATAGAATCTTTAAATAAATATCTGGAGGTTGAAAGCATTTTATATTTTAGTTTAAGGACATAGTAATAAGCGTCCAAGCCTTTAGACTGTTCAACCTCATAGTGGGAATAATTATACGCATAAGCTAAAATGTATATTCCTTTTGACCTGTAATAGGACTGAAAATTAAAATCAGGAACATTTTGAGGTAGATAGAAATGAATTTTTCCCTTAAACTCATCGTATAAATCTATTTCCAAAGGTTCTGGAGTAGAAAGACGTATTTTAAAGCTTTTTACTTCTTGATTATCTATTTTATTTATACTTAATATATAATAAAATTTCCCATGCTGTTTATATGGGAGGTCTATGATTTTACCTGATATTACAGCATCTTGATTGTCAAGTTCTTTTAGAGGCTTGATGTTTAAGTTGTAATTAACTGTATACATTGTAAAGGCGACGAGGCACGTCATCATACATAAAGGTAATACTTTTTCATTTCTAAACTTACTAACTAAGACAGATATCCCGAACAGTATAAAAAGTACGCCCGAAACATAAATAAGCATATCTTCGGG
>CAKUYF010000118.1 GCA_934702115.1 uncultured Eubacteriales bacterium
TTTGTTGCAGAGTTTCGAATGGTCATCACATGTAAAATGAAACGTTACAAAAATCGGACATCAAACTCAAGATAGCGTAATGGAAACAAAACAAAATGTGGAGTTACTGTTGTGATTTAAAAATGGCAATCGTTGAGTTTCAAAGATGAAAATGCAGCGTGTTATTGAATTTCGATTTGTTAGTAAGGAAAGCGAGTTATCTGCGTTTATACATAAATTGCACGCACAAACAATATGAAGTGCTGCGCGAAAGGAGGAACTTGTCGTGAATAAACAACGTGTTATTGCCATCACTGCAAGTCTCAAAAAGTCATTGTTTTAACGCCCCCGCCGACGCCTGATTGCGTTATTCATCTTCGAAACGACTGACTTTCTCCGCCGAGAGCGCTGGCGCCGAATTGAGCTTGTTGGAGTTCTGGTCTCGTCTGCGATTTGCATCGTTTCGAGAGGCGTATCGTCAACGACGCGGCAGATCGGAGACTCGTCCAGCTCGTAACTTTCACGGACCATGCTCATCTCGTCAAAGTCGATACGCCCGACTGCTTCATCCACGCGTGAAACAGTCTTCCGTCCAGTCATATCAGCTTGCTTCCGCCTAATCTTCGCGAGCAACTTCTGTTTCCTCCTTTCGATCGTCCTCTTCGTGATGACGCCAAAACAGACGCTGTCGTTTCTTTCTGAGAACTCGACGCTTTTCACAAGTGAAGGAGACCGCGTTTCCAAAAGGGAGTCCACCTCGCTTATCCTGCGCTCCGCCTCGTCAAGTGTTTCTCCAGAGCCATTCACATGTTCGCGCCAGTACTCAAGCTGCTTCTTTTCAAACTGGAGAAGGAGAAAGACTGGGATTTTCGACACGGCGTCCAGAAACCCCAAGAGGTCTCCCGCCCATCGACTTTCCTTCCGCTTTAAGATCCGGCGCAATTCGCGTATGAACGTCTCCTTCGATTTGCGCGCGTGCAAATTGTGGTTGAATTCGTTCCACGCGATCCTTGTGTGCGACTCGACGTTTTTCAGCGCCTCGATTACGACGCGGACGTTCGGATGCGCCCGTGTAAAACGACGAGAAAATGCCGCGTGGAAAGCCTCGGACCAGTTGTTTGTTCTGAGCGAAACGTCGCGAAATTGATTCCACTCGGTTGGTTTATACTTGCTGATCCAAGTCTTTCTGAAGTATTGCATGAGGGTGAACAACTTCTGACGGGTTTCATCGTCTGATACTTGTGAGATGGTTTCTTCGATGGCACTGATGGCATCTTCAACTTCGGCAACTTCGACAAACGCGAGTCCAAACAAGCGTCGGATCGTCCTATTTACAAACTCTGACGACCTGTACGCTCCTTCAAGCCCGAGTTTTTTCGTCCGCCTCATTATTGCCTGCGTGAAATGAAACCAGCATCCTTTCACTGCAACGTCACTAAAAACGTTTCTGACCGCGTTTCGGGACGCAGTTTCAAAGTCGGTCATGAATGTTCTGATCATCAAGCCTTTTGCCTTGAGTGCGTTGAAAACACGTTCATATGCTTCTGCAGTTCTCTCTTCCATGAGCACAAAGACAATCGGAAAAGCGGAACCATCAACTTCTGCGTGAATTGTGTAGAGTTGTTTGAACATAGTCGGAACTGAATCAAAAGTTCCGTCTCCCAAAAACACTCCGCTCCCACGACGTGCTATTTCGAGTAAAAATGCTTGAAAACCCAACAACTCGTCTGCACTCGCCACGCGCGTTCGGTAGATTTCATCGAAAAGGAGGAAGTTGTCGCCAAAGTGTGTCGTCGAAGTCGCGAATAAATTTGTCAGTGTAACAGCGTCAATTTTTGCCGTCCCAATCATTTTCGTTTTGATCCTCGATAACGCGTTTTCAATGAAGTTGACGATGGTGTGAATTGGTCCACGTCAAATTCTGGAGATCTGTAGACTCTGTCCATGATTGTTTGAGGAAGAGCCAATGGGTCGTGCCGGAGCTCCTTCGCAATCAACGTTTTTGCTTTAAATAATCTCCACGAATGAATATCATTCAAATGGTTTTGATCGTAGGTGTGTTCTCCAACGATATCACCAGACTGGTCATCTCGCAGGATAAACCTACATGGGCAACCTGTCTTATTTGCATGAGAACATTCGTAGACGGATGAGATCGTCAAATCCTTTGCTTTGCGCGAAAGGATGTCAATTTCTTTGAGCTGTTTGAACCGGTGTGTGTCGCAGTAAATCAGTGGGTGTATCAGACGGCCGTTGAGCTCCCCGGGATATTCGATGTGGAATGCGTCGCGACAAACATGTTTGACGGGGTGTTGATTTCGGTCCATGAGTAGGCGAACTGGGAATGGAACCGAAATGAAGAAATTGAGATGAAGAGAATGCCGAGAAGAATGTTTGAGACCGATGGAAGCAACGGTGAAAAAAGAGATAAAATTAGTTGGAAAGCGACGCCGAGAGGTGTAACGCCGAAAAACATTTACTCCAAAAAGAAACAACCCGCGGCGGCCAAAGGACGCACAGCTCTTTACCTCCTCCTCCCTACGTCGACCACCATCAGCTGCTACTCCCTCCGCTAGTCGTCTGCCCCCTCCGCCGCGTCCTCGGCGACATCGCTGGGTCGGAGGTCGATTTCTCCGCAAACAAGATCGTCTTCTCCACGGAGAACCAGTCGGACTTCTTCGCGGACCCGACGACGCCCGCCGAGCAGCTCATCACCGACCACTCCTTTGC
>CAKUYF010000119.1 GCA_934702115.1 uncultured Eubacteriales bacterium
AAACCTTCTATAGAAGCAACTTCTATACTTATGAATCATCCGGGAGTAGATATAGTTTTGGCAACCGGAGGATCGGCAATGGTAAAATCAGCCTATTCCACCGGTAAACCTGCACTTGGAGTTGGGCCTGGTAACGTACCTTGTTATATTGAAAAAACTGCTGATATCTTAAGAGCAGCTACTGATTTGATACTTTCTAAGACTTTTGATAATGGAATGATATGTGCATCAGAGCAATCGGTCATTGTAGACGATTCTGTATCTAAGGAATTTGAAAGGATCATGACTCAAAACGGTTGTATATTTTTGAACGAAGAAGAAGCTCAACAGCTTTTAGATGTTGTAGTAGATCCTCATAAAAAGAAATTGAATCCTAAAATAGTAGGTAAAAGTGCATACGAAATTGCAAAATTAGCTGAAATAAATGTTCCGAAAAGTGCTAAAATTTTAATTGTTGAATTAAAAGGAGTAGGCGAAGAATTTCCACTTTCTCAAGAGAAGCTTTCTCCAATTCTTTCTTATTATAAATCTAAGAGTGTAGATGAAGCATTTAAAATATGTAAAGAAGTAATCAATTTTTCGGGTAACGGTCATACTGCTGTAATTCATAGTAAAAATGAAGAAATAATAAAAAAATTTGGTTTAGAAATGGATGCTGGTAGGATAGTTGTTAACTCTCCCTCTTCCCATGGAGCCATTGGAGATATTTATAATAGCAATATTCCTTCCCTTACATTAGGTTGTGGTTCACATGGTAAAAATTCTATTTCTTCAAACATTTCCTGTGCTCATCTCATTAATATTAAAACAATTTATAAAAGGAGGGTAAATATGCAGTGGTTTAAAGTTCCTCCTGAAATATATTTTGAAAAAAATTCTATAAGTTGTTTAAAATCCATGAAAGGAATTAACAGAGTATTGATTGTAACGGATCGTACTATGATTGAACTCGGTAATTTAGATAAAGTCCTATACTATATAAATCAGCGAAGTGAAAAATGTATGGTGGAGATTTTTTCTGATGTTAATCCCGATCCTAACATTCAAACTGTATCTAAAGGTCTTGAAATTATAAAAAAATTCAATCCTGATTCTATAATAGCCTTGGGTGGAGGTTCGGTAATAGATGCAGCAAAAGGGATTTGGATATTCTCAGGAGAAAAAGAAATGGATTTCGAAAATTTGCGTCTTAAATTTATGGACATTGAGAAAAGAATATGTGAATTTCCGAAATCTCATAAAAAAATCAAGCTGATTGCAATTCCGACTACTTCGGGAACCGGATCTGAAGTTACATCTTTTGCCGTTATAAGTGACAATTTAAATGGTAAATCCATAAAATACCCTTTGGCTGATTATTCTCTCACACCCAATGTAGCTATTGTTGATCCGCAGTTTGTTGCGTCTCTTCCTAAAGCTGTGACCGCGGATACAGGTATGGACGTTTTAACTCATGCTATTGAAGCTTATGTTTCTACGATGGCAAATGATTACACCGACGGACTTTGCTTACAAGCTATAAGTATGGTATTTAAGTATTTAAGGCGAGCATATGAAAATGGATCATCAGATTCCATAGCACGCGAAAAAATGCACAATGCGTCTTGCATTGCCGGAATGGCTTTTACTAATTCTTTTTTAGGACTTAACCATTCTATGGCTCATAAACTTGGTGGCGAATTTGGAATTTCTCATGGAAGAGCTAATGCTATATTACTGCCTTACGTCATAAAATATAATTCTTCTTTGCCTTCTAAATTCAGTACCTTTCCTAAATACGAATCTTTCATAGCAGATGAAAAGTATGCTTTGCTTTCGAGGTTAATATCTAAAGAGGGAAATACTGTTCAAGACGGTGTTAATAATCTTATAAATTCTATAATTGAAATGAATAAGTTTTTAAGTATTCCTTTAAGTTTGAAGGATTTTGGAATCTCTGAAGAAGAGTTTTTGAATAAAGTTGACTATCTTTCCGAGCTTGCTCATGAGGATCAATGCACTTTAACAAATCCACGTTATCCCTTAATTTCTGAAATAAAAGAGATTTATTTAAAATGTTTTTATGGAAACTTATAAATTTCTTTTTCTGTAATTTAAATAGTTTTCGAGTATAATTGACGCACTTAAAGCGTCGATTATATTTTTTCTTTTTTTCCCTCTTACATTAAGAGTATTTAAATATTCATGGGCGGTAAAGGTAGTTTTTCTTTCATCCCAAAAATCTATGGGCAAATCGGTATTTGAAGCTAAGACTTTTTTGAAATCTATTGCCTTTTTGGCGCTTTCGCCGTAGCTACCGTCCATATTTAAAGGAAGTCCTATTATTATTAATTTCGGTTTAATTTCAACTATTTTTTCTTGAATTTTTTTTGCCAGTACTTCGAAATCTTTTTCATTTATTGTACAAAGCGGGGAAGCCAAAATTTCATCTTTATCGCAAATTGCTAGTCCCGTCCGTGCGCATCCTAAATCTACAGACATAATTATCATTGTTTTTTCACGGCCTTTCAAAAAAATTTAAAAATTTTAAATATAGGTATTGACATATTAAGAAAATAGTGATAAAGTTTAATTAGCACTCAGAGTGCGAGAGTGCTAAAACGGAAAATTTGAGTATTTAGAAGCAAGTCCCAAGATTAAAAATTATTTTTTAAGGTATTTTAAAGTTTGATCTGAAACAGGT
>CAKUYF010000120.1 GCA_934702115.1 uncultured Eubacteriales bacterium
TGCTTTCACAAAGATAACTCTGTTTGTATAAGGCGTTCTAAGATTAAGATTCCACTTGATGAAGCTGTTTCAAACCGTTACCGGAAATGTTCTAAATGTTTTGGGAAAAGAAACTACTCTTTATAGGGTAGTTTTAATTTTTTTGTTGGAAGCTGAAATTAGAAATATGGTTATATTTTAGACATATTTTTACCAATTTATACATTGATTTTAAATCAACACGTAAAATTAAATCTTAAATTTATAGTGATATTTAACTAAGAATAGAGAAATACTATATTAATTTATAGTTATAAAATAACATAAATAAGCTTTAAATAGCACTATTAATTGAAAAAAGTATATGTTTAACTTTTAAGTTAGTTATGGAATGAATTTGATGAAGTTGATTTCATTTACAAATTAGTGTATTATTGTTTTTAGAATTTATATAAAAATATCATTTTTTCTAGGAGAGTAGGATTATGTAAAGAAATAAGTCGGATTAATGTGTGCGGATTTCACATAAACTTATATATAGTATAAAAAATAGTAGTCAAAACATAATTTTTGAAAGAAAATTTTACATTCAGAAAATAAAATCTTGCAAAATAATATTAATTGTATATAATTAATAAAAGAAAGTATAAATAATTTATATGTCAAAAATTTAATTATAAAGGAAGATGAATATGGTTTCTAACAAATTATTTCAAAATATAATTCGTCAAACAAATGACGTAATTGGAAGGACGATAGGCGTAGTTGATGATTCTTGTGTAATCATTGCGTGCAGTGATTCCTCCAAAATTGGAGAGACTGTATGTTCTATTAGTCCAGAGTCATTTTTGTCCACAGACCTTTTTTCAACAGAAGGATATACATATAAACCTTTTGGAAATCCATCATGTCCGGAGTATGCAGTATTTGCTTCAGGAACAGATGAAGCTTGTAAGAAAGATATAATTATTCTTTCAGTAGCAATGAATAGTGTTAAAGAGCATTATGATGACAAATATGATAAACTCAATTTTATTAAAAATGTTCTTCTTGATAATATCTTACCCGGTGATGTTTACATAAAAGCACGGGAACTCAGATTTAATTCAGATGTAAATAGAATATGTATGCTGGTTAAAATAACTTCTAAATCTGAAGTTTCTCCTTATGAGGTAATTCAAACACTTTTCCCGGATAAATCTAAAGATTTCGTAGTCAGCATAACCGAAACTGATATTGCACTTGTAAAAGAAATCAAGAAAGATACAAGCACCAGATCTCTTGAGAAGCTTGCCGCTTCTATAGTGGATACTTTAGCCGGAGAGTATTATATTCACTGCGTCATAGGTATCGGTACGTCAGTTACCGGAATCCGTGAGCTTGCTCGTTCTTATACTGAAGCTCAAATTGCAATCGAAGTAGGTAAGGTATTTGATACCGAAAAAAGTGTAATAACTTATGATAATTTAGGTATTGCAAGACTTGTATATCAGTTACCTGCAACACTTTGTGAAACTTTCTTGAAAGAGGTATTTAAAAAAGGTTCACTCGAGGCTATGGACAGAGAAACTCTCTTTACAATTCAAAAATTCTTTGAAAATAATTTGAATGTTTCAGAAACTTCCAGAAAATTATTTGTTCACAGAAACACCCTAGTTTACAGACTGGAAAAAATCAAGAAAATTACCGGACTTGATTTAAGAGAATTTGAAGATGCTATTGTATTTAAGGTAGCACTTATGGTAAAGAAATATTTAATGTCTAATCCAGTCAAGTTTTAGAATTTGACATTTTTATAACAATGTTGTAAAATATATTTCAGAAGCATCACATTATATTAAATTTCTGATATAATTGATTATGTGTTATTACAACATTTCCCAGTTCAAATATTTTAATAATGTGTTGCTTAAAGATACAGGCAACACATTAATTTTTTAATTAAAACGAGGAAAGTATGATAGAGTTTAAAAACATTGTCAAAACTTATGAGACAGGAAACCGTGCTTTAGATGGGTTGGATTTGGTGATACCTGATGGAGAATTTTTATTTATAGTAGGAGCTTCAGGTTCAGGTAAAAGTACTTTGCTTAAAATTTTAACTAAAGAGGAAGAACCTACTTTAGGAAAAGTGATCGTAAACGGTTTAAATCTTACTACTATGAAAAGACGTAAAATTCCTTATTATAGGCGTAGTTTAGGAATTGTATATCAGGACTTTAGACTTATAGAGAAAATGACTGTTTTTGAAAATGTGGCTTTTGCAATGCACGTTATCGGAGCACATCCGCGGGAAATACGCTCAAGAGTAGATTATGTTTTAAACCTTGTAAATTTAAGGGACAAGTCCTCTAGGAAGGTTAGAGAGCTTTCAGGTGGAGAAAAGCAACGAGTAGGATTAGCCCGAGCGCTGGTTAACAACCCCGGAATTATAATAGCGGACGAGCCTACAGGTAATATTGACCCAGCAATGTCTTTGGATATAGTAAAGCTTTTAAGGAGCATAAATGAATGTGGCACAACCGTTATAATGGTTACGCATGACATTACTTTAGTTAAGATGTTTAACTTTAGAGTCGTAGAAATTTCTCAAGGACGTATAATCAATGATAATAAAAAAGGTGGTGAAAACTGAATGAACTTACAATTATTAAAGTACTCTCTAAAAGAAGGGTTTAAAAGTGTTTG
>CAKUYF010000121.1 GCA_934702115.1 uncultured Eubacteriales bacterium
TACGAGCCTATAGTGCCTCTTTTCTCGGTAGCTATTATTTATCTGGTATTAGTAATGATTTCAACCTGGTTGCTCTCATTAATCGAAAGGAGGCTAAGATCGCATGATAAAAGTTAAAAACCTATACAAAGAATTTAATCAAGATGGAAAATCCATAAAAATCTTAAAGGGAATATCTACAGAATTTAAAAAAGGTGAACAAGTCGCTATTATAGGCCCTTCAGGGTCAGGTAAAAGTACATTTTTAAGGTGCCTTAATTTACTTGAAAAACCTACTAGTGGTAAAATCGAATTTGAATGTCAGGATATAACTGATCCAAAGTGTGATATAAATAAAGTACGCCTAAATATAGGAATGGTTTTCCAACACTTCAATTTGTTCCCTCACCTTACAGTTTTAAAAAATATCACATTAGCACCTACTACCTTAAAATTACTTACCCCTCAAGAGGCTGAAACAAATGCACTAACATTACTTGAAAGGGTTGGACTCAAAGAAAAAGCTAACTTTTATCCTTCAAGACTTTCAGGAGGCCAAAAGCAACGTATCGCAATTATCAGAGCATTATTGATGAACCCTAAGCTTATGCTCTTTGATGAGCCCACTTCTGCTCTCGACCCCGAAATGATTAAAGAAGTAGTGGCAGTAATAAAAGATATAGCTCATAAAGGTATGACGATGATTCTAGTAACCCATGAAATGAGTTTCGTTAAAAATGTAGCTACACGCGTACTTTTTATGGACGATGGAAAAATAATAGCCGATCAAACACCTTCTGAACTTTTTGAAAATTGTAAAAATGAAAGAATAAATCGCTTTTTGAATAAACTTAAATAAAATATATTAATTCTAAGTAAAGAGGTGAAATTATAAATGAAAATAGTAAGTCTTTCTCCGGAAGAAACGGAAATTACCGCTGAAAAATTAGGAAGAAAATTAAAAGGTAAAGAAATAGTGGCATTTTATGGAGATTTAGGAGCAGGTAAAACTACTTTCGTCAGAGGCATTTCAAAAGCTCTAAACGTTCATGACATAATCTCAAGTCCTACCTTTACCCTGGTAAATGAATATAGCTCAGATAAATTTAAAATCTATCATTTTGATATGTATAGAATAAAAACTTTGGAGGATCTTGAATCTACAGGTTTTTTTGATTACATAGATACAGGGATCTTATTAATAGAATGGAGTGAAAATATTGAAAATTATTTGCCTAAAGATACAATTAAAATAAAAATCGGTAAAAATAGCGAAAATGATAACGAAAGAATTATAACCATAGAAGGAGTACATTTTTAATGAAATTACTTGCCTTAGATTCTTCTTCAGTTACCGCTTCTGTATCTATTATTGAAGATGAAACTATTATTTCTGAGTTTTTCATAAATTCAGGACTGACTCACAGTCAAACACTTGCCCCTATGATTCAAGCTTCACTTGATACACTTAATATAAAAGTATCTGATATAGATTTATTTGCTATAACTAACGGCCCTGGGTCTTTTACAGGACTTAGAATAGGGCTCGCTACAATCAAAGGAATGGCTACAGTATTCAATAAACCATGTATAGGCGTTTCTTCTCTTCTAGCAGCGGCATATAACTGTATAAATTTTAACGGAATAATATGCGTAGTTATGGACGCCAGAAGAAATCAATTCTATAATGCTATATTTAAATGTGAAAATAAAAATTTAGAAAGATTGACTGAGGATAGAGTGATTTCTATAGAAGAACTTGAGAAAGATTTGAAAAACTTTTCAGAATGTGTAGAATTGATTGGCGACGGTGCAGTTATATGTTATAACAATATAAATATGTATGGTGATCAAAATAACATAAAGCTTTCATTTAAGGGGAACCATTATGTTTATGCCTCAAACGTAGGTATTTTAGGAATGAAACTTTATAAAAAAGGTGCATTTTCAGATGCTTCAAATATTAATCCTAAATATCTGAGACTCTCTCAAGCTGAACGTCTCCTTTTGGAAAATAAACTTAAAACGTAGGTGAATAACTCAATGATCGCTATAGGTTCTGATCATGCAGGATATGAATTAAAAGAAAAACTAAAAAATTATTTTGAATCAAATTTCTTGTTAAAAGACTACGGTACAAATAGTTCTGACTCTTGTGACTATCCTTTAATCGCTGAAAAAGTGAGCAAAGCAGTAAGCTCAGGAGAATGTGAAAAAGGAATTTTAATATGTGGCAGTGGTATAGGAATAAGTATAGCTGCAAATAAAATTAAAGATATACGTGCCGCACTTTGTTATAATGCTGAGCTTGCAGAAATGGCAAGGCGCCATAATGATGCTAATATAGTATGCCTAGGCGCAAGATTTACAAGCCTAGAAGACTCAATAAATATAGTAAAAATATTCTTAAATACTCCATTTGAATTTGGTAGACACGAAAGAAGAATACATCAAATAAAAAAATTAGAAAAATAAATAAAAATTTTATAGGAGGAAACTTAAATGAAAAACGAAAAAAATATAATTATTATGGATCACCCTCTAATTCAACACAAAATAACACTTCTAAGAGACAAAAACACAGGATCAAAAGAATTTCGTGAGCTTATCAATGAAGTAACAATGCTTATGTGCTACGAAGCTATGCGAGAT
>CAKUYF010000122.1 GCA_934702115.1 uncultured Eubacteriales bacterium
CGTTGGATGTGGTCGGCAATGAAAGCAAATGCCGCTTCAACCTTGAGGTGTCGTTCAACCATCTCCTTCAGAGGGGTCTAGGTCAAATCGCCCGCGGACAATTCGCCCACTCTTCCATGGATCATTCTTCGCTTCTCGGGTGCAGCTTTATTCACCTTTCCTTTTCTTCTTTTCATTCTTCCTTCTATCAATCCATCTGGAAACTTCTTCACACCCACTTGTTTCTACCAGGATTCTAAACATTTCCATCTGCGAAGCTTGTCTATCTTTTATTGGGTCAGACATTCAAAACGTTATGTCACTTCAACGCGGACAACAACCTGACAAAGAACGCAACTACGACATATCATTCGTCACGTCTCAAAGAGGGATGAAATTGCCCGTTGTCAGTGGTTATGTTTTTGTTTGCAAAGACAAAGCTAGGAAGCGGTTTTCGTGCCGCACGACAAATTGTCGAGCAAGGCTGACATTGAAATCGGATGAAAACGGAATTTACACGGATGACACGCCTGTTCACACACATCCTCCTCACGAAACAACAATCGCGTCTTTGCAACATAAAAATAAAATGAGAGAAGCGGCAAGGGAACATCGGACAAGCCTTGTGACGACACGTTCAATCGCCACGAGTGTTCGCGAAAACGACTTGACCGTACGGCGGCTCAGCACGGATTTGCGTTTCATTCGTCGTTTTCGTCAGGGCAATATAAGTCCAAAAACAGCTTCGGAAATAATCTTCAATGAACAAATAGTCCCATTCGTTCTCTTTCACTCGCAAGCAAACGAAATCATCATATTTGGGGACATCGATATTGTTCACGCAGCTGCATCAGTCTCATTCATTAGTGTCGATGGGACGTTCAGTCGATGCCCTCAGACACACTACCAACTTGTCACATGCCATGCTGTTTGTTGGAATGGATTTTCATTCCCGTTCGTGTTTGCTCTCCTTCCAGATAAAAAAATCCGCTACGTATTCAGCGCTCTTTACGTCGATAGATTCAATTACACGACAAAAATTCAACATGAACGTCTTTTCGAGAACGAATTTGACAGTCTCCTGTGACTTTGAGCGGGGGCTACTCAAGGCTCTTTCTCGTCTGGACTGTTTCGTGAAATGTTGTTACTTTCATCAAACGCAGGCGATATGGAGATTCGTGGCGAAACGAGGGTTATCCGGACAATATATTTCAAACGAGACGTTCCGATGGAATGTACGTTCGCTTATGGTATTGCCATTGTTCCCCGAAACAAGAATCAAGGAGGTCTTTGATGAACTGAGAAATCAAACAGCAACGGACGATGCGGACTCACACTCCGTTTATGATTACTTCAAAGACGTTTGGTTTGACTCGTTCCCGGTCAACCTCTGGTGTCAGAACAGTGCGTCGTTTCGCACAAACAACGTTGCCGAGTCTTTCCACGCAGCATTGTCAAGGCGGATTCTACACCACCACCCTCAGTTCCACCTGTTTGCAAGACAAGTTGTGCAAATAATCAATGAAAGCAAGACGCGACTCGAAGAAGAACGACATCATCCGAAGGAGCGGCGGCGAGGCGCGACGATTCAGCGGAAGATTGACAACCTTATCGAGAACTACATCAGAGGGCCTCCACTCGCACTTCCACTCAACCAGCTCGTGAAGGCGATTTATGAATCCCTTCATGAAAAGGCGTCTTTTGACGACGCGTTCGAATGTGAGCCCGACGTGGATGTTGACGACACATCTGAAGTCGCGATGGACATCATCGATGAATAGTCCATGCGCGTCTCGTTTTGTGATGACAAAAAGCGGCCGAATTCACGGCAGTCTGATGAGTTGGCCGTGAAATGTGTCATGACGCAATCCTTTCGCCCTTCGTAAGCGTCCGCTGCGTGCAAGTCGCCCCTCGGGCTCATCAGCCCCATCATTGACTTTTCTGTGTGGTATTCAATTCTGGTTCTTGAGTTCGTTTCATGGACAAATGCGTGGCAACTGTGACGTCGAAATGCTTATTGTTGCATGCCACGGATTGACATCTGAATTGGGTTTCGATTCGGAAGATTTCCGAGAGAACTCACGACTTTCAAAACCCGTAATGGACAACAATCAAAACGTTCACGTTCTTTGATAGAAACGTCACATTTGATAACACGTTGTGTGCCATACGTGACAGACGAGATGATTTTCGAATGACTATATTGACAAGTATGAGAATTTTCAATCTGCAACGCGACAATTTCGAAACAAACGCGTTATGCGTAATTTCAAGACAGGCACTTTGCACTCTTGATTTTTGGAAAATCGGTCTTTTTCAATTCGTTTTGTGAACTTTCCAAAAACCAACACAAAACGTGTATATTTTGGAATTTCATGCATTTGCAAATGCTGTGCTGCAATAGGTGTCAGACTCGTCGAAGCGCTGTTTATCTCAAAATCGGGATTCCTCGCAATACAGAAATGGTGTAGAATCTGACTTGGAGATGGCATGTTTGGAATCGAGAGGGCAATGGTTTCATGACCGCGGCTCGAGGTGCGGCCGGTCACTGTCCAAAGATACAACGCACACTCGCGACTGTTCAATTGTGATCGTGTCTGATCGTGTGGTGCTGTCGGAGAAGTTTGTTCTG
>CAKUYF010000123.1 GCA_934702115.1 uncultured Eubacteriales bacterium
ACAAAAAATAGAGGAAATCACAGAAAAAGAAATTAGAGAATATCTTACTCTGGAAACAGGTATTCCTCTTCGTGAAATAACTCCTGAAGAGGCTAAAATTTTAAAAGGAATAAACTCACGTATAAAGCAAGATGTAGTCGGACAAGATGAAGCTGTAGATAAAACTTGCGAAGCAATTTTAAGATCTAGAGTGGGACTTGTTTCAGATGGTCATCCTAGAAGTTCATTTTTATTTCTCGGACCTCACGGCGTAGGAAAGACTCTTTTAGCTGAAGCTATAGGAGAAGAAATAGGTAGTATTATAAGAGTCAATATGGCGCAGTATTCTGAAAAAAATTCTAAAAAATCATTGGTTAAGAATAAAATTTCAAGCTATAAAAGTGAAGTAGTCAGAAAAATAACGGACAGACCGTATTCAGTAGTACTGTTCGACGGAATAGAAAAAGCACATAAGAACGTAATTAATTTATTGATAGAGATTTTAGAAAAAGGATATATTTTAGATTCTGACGGAGGGAAAGTAGATTTTAGTAATAGTATAATAATTATTACTTCCTCTATAGGGTCAGAGATATTCAACAGCAATGATAATATTCCGTTTAATGAATTAAAAAAGAAAGTAATAGATAAAGCTGAGAGTATACTTGGAAATGAGCTAATAAGAAGAATTGACAGTAATATAGTATTTCGAAAAATGGATGTAAAGTATTTTAGCAAACTGACTGATATGATTACTGCAAATCTAGAAAATGAACTTTCTTCTCAAGGTATACATTTGGAAATAGAAGATGAACTGAAAAATTATATATCCAAAATTGATGAAGATGAAAATTTGGGAGTAAGACGTTTAAAAAAAGAAATTGAAAAGAAAATCGAAATGCCTATTGCCGATCTTATTGTTAAAGGCGAGATTAAGAGGGATAATATGGTAAAGTGTTATATTAGCGAAGGAAATATAAAATTTGAAATTTCATAAAATTTAAAATTAGATAAGGATACATAATGGTTATAAAAGCACATGCACCTGCAAAAATAAATTTAGGTTTGGAGATATTAAATAAGAGAAATGACGGTTACCATAGTGTAGATATGGTAATGCAGAGTGTTGACTTATTTGATGATATAATTTTAAAAGAAACTAATGATAAATGTATATCAGTTAAGCATAATGAACGTATAGATTTAAATGCACAAGATGATATTTCGTATAAGTGTGCCAAGTTGTTTTTTGACAGATTAAGAATTAAAACTTCAGGAATTTTAATAGAAATAAATAAACGGATACCTATCAGTGCCGGATTAGGTGGAGGAAGTAGTGACGGAGCTGCTGTATTAAAGGGTCTTAATAAATTATATGGTAACCCTTTTACTCAGAATGAGCTAATGAAATTAGGTTCGGAGATAGGTGCGGATATTCCTTTTTGCATTATGGGAGGTACTGCGAGAGCCGGGGGAATAGGAACGGTTTTAAGAGCTATTGAAAGCAATATGAAATATTTTTTAGTTTTAGTGAAACCAAGTGTGTCGATTTCTACTAAGAAAGCTTATAGCTTATTTGATAAAGCTTTACATTTAAAATTTCAAAATTTTGATGAAATGGAAAGTTACATTAAATGTTCAAAACTAGAGGCTGTGTGCGATAGCTTATTTAATAGATTTGAAGAGTTAATAAATAAGGACTGTATACAAGAGATTAAAAATGAGTTGATAAACTATCGAGCTATGGGAGCTCTTATGTCGGGAAGCGGATCGACTGTATACGGAATTTTTGAAAATGAATTTTTAGCCCGTAGATGTTTTGAAAAATTGAAGTTAAAGTACGAAAATGTATTTATATGTAAGCCCATAGATCACGGAGTGGAATTAGTTTAATTAAATTTGTATAACATAAGTAGAGAGCAATTTCCTTGTCCCAAGTTTGTTGAAAAAAGGAAATGCCCTCATTATTTTTGATTTAATTATCTACCACAGTTTTGAGAATTATTTGCATTGTTTGATCTGTGGTTGTTGTTTTGATTTACGTTCTGATTTTTAGAATTATTATTGTTTTGGTTTCTAGCGTTGTTGTTTGTGTTGTTATTGTTGTTTGTGTTGTTATTGTTTTTCATACTTTTTCACCTCCATAGTGATATTATTAACCCTTTGTTTTTGAATTATACTAAAAAATAAAAGTAATTTTTTAATAAGATTTTTTAACTCTTTTTTATCATTTAAATAGACTATGAATTACTTTATTTAGTTTTTAAAACTTTTATTTTTAAATTTAATTAATTGTAAAGTGAATTTTTTTGATATAATATAAACTATGAGAAATATTAAATTCATAAAGGAGAAATAATTCATGGAAAAAAAGACGTTTTATATTACCACCCCCATATACTACGCTTCAGGTCATCCTCATATAGGTCATACCTACAGTACTGTAGCGGCAGATGTTATGGCTCGTTTTAAACGCATGCTTGGATATGATGTAATGTTTTTAACAGGAATGGATGAGCACGGTCAAAAAGCAGAACAAAGTGCCAAAAATGCGGGGAAATCACCTCAAGAGTATGTTGATATCATCGCTAAAGATTTCAAAGATCTATGGGAGACTATGGG